>NZ_JBHSQK010000044.1:18676-199403 GCF_042658055.1 Pseudonocardia lutea | reverse complement strand
CGCTCGGGATCCCCGCGCTGTGGGCCGGCGCGCTGCTCGGCACCGCGCTCGCGCTCCTCGCGTTGACCCCGCTCGCGACGGCCGAGCTGGTCGCGCTGCTGCCCGACGCGGCGTACCGGCTGGCCGCCGCGCTGCCCGCGGCGCGCCGGCTGGGCGAGCTGGAGCGGGCGCCCGCGGCGGTGGCGGAGCCTGCCGATCCGCTCCCGGCCCCGCCCGGGCGCACCCTCGCGGCACAGGACCTCGCCGTGCGGTGGCCGGACGCGGAGACGGACGCCGTCACCGGGGTGGACCTGCTGCTCGGCCCCGGCACCCGGCTCGTCCTGGCCGGGCCGACGGGCAGCGGCAAGAGCACACTGGTCGCGGCCCTCATGCGCCTGCTCGACCCGCGGGAGGGCGCGGTGCTGCTCGACGATGTGGACGCGCGCGCCCTGCGGGGCGAGGACCTGCGCTCCCGCATCGGCTGGTGCGGCCCCTCCGCCCACCTGTTCGACGGCACGCTGCGGGACAACCTCCTGCTCGCCCGCCCGGACGGGACGGACGACGACCTCGCCGCCGCGCTCCGCCGGGCCGGTCTCGGGGACTGGCTGGCGGGCCTGCCGGAGGGGCTCGACACCCCGGTCGGCCGGCAGGGTGGTGCGGTGTCGGGTGGCGAGCGTCAGCGCCTCGGCCTGGCCCGGGTGCTGCTCGCCGACCGTCCGCTCCTCCTGCTCGACGAACCGACCGCGCACCTCGACGCCGCCGCGGCCGCGCACGTCTGCGCCACCCTGCTGGCGGTCACCGCGGGGCGGACGGCCCTCGTCGTCAGCCACCGCCCGGACGAGTTCCCGGGGCTGCCGCGGCTGCTCCTCCCGGCGCGCGACGGCGTGGTCAGGGGTTCGCGGGCGGGGTCGGCAGCCCCGTGAGGGCCAGCCCGGCGCCGACCCCGAGCACCAGGGTCGCCGCGGCGGCGGCGACCGCGGCGGCGGTCGCCCAGGGCCGGGTCCGCTGCGGCGCGGCCGCGTCGGCCTCCGGGTCCGGGGCGAACACCGGGGCGATCCAGCGCAGGTAGTAGAAGAGGCTGGCCACGGTGTTGACCAGGGCCAGCACGGTCAGCCAGGCCATGCCGCCGTCGACCGCGGCGGTGAACACGGCGAGCTTGCCCAGGAACACCGCCGTCGGCGGGGTGCCGACCAGCCCGAGCAGGCAGACGACGAGCGCGGCGGCCAGGGCGGGGTGGCGGCGGGCGAGGCCGCGGAAGTCGTCGATCGTGCGCGCCGCCCCGTCGGGGGTCGTGACCGCGGCGGCGACGGCGAAGGCGCCGAGGTTGGTGAGGGCGTAGGCGCCGAGGTAGAGCAGCAGGGCCGGACCGGCCTGCGCGGTGCGGCCGGCCACGGCGACGGCCATGAGCACGTAGCCAACCTGCGAGACCGCGGAGTACCCGAGCAGGCGTTGCACGGAGGTCTGGAAGAACGCCGCGAGGTTCCCCAGGGTCATCGACACCGCGGCGAGAATCGCCACGAGCAGCGGCCAGGCGACCGCCGCGGCGGGGATCGCGGCGGGCAACAGCCGGAAGACCGCGACCAGGGCGCCGATCTTGGGGAGCGTGGTGACGATCCCGGCGACCGGGGCGGGGGCGCCGTCGCTGACGTCGGGCACCCAGAAGTGCGCGGGGGCCGCGCCGGCCTTGAACGCGAGCCCGGCGAGCACCGCGACCAGCCCGACGGCGGCCAGGGCGGGCATCGACCGGCCACCCGCCGCGGCGACCGTGAGGTTCTCGCGGAGCGGGCCGTAGGCGGTGGCGCGGCCGGCGGCGTAGAGCAGCGTCACGCCGGTGACCATGGTGACGCCCGCGAAGGCGCCGGAGAGGTAGTACTTCATCGCCGCCTCGGTCGCCGGCGCGCCCCGGGCCCAGCCGACCAGGGCGTAGAGCGGGATGCTCGCGAGCAGGAAGGCCGCGAACAGCAGCAGCAGGTCGGTGGCCCCGGCCATCAGGACGGCCCCCAGGGCGCCGAGCAGCAGCAGGACCCAGTACTCGGTCTCCCGGCGGTTCCCGGCCGCGGTGTCGACGGAGGCGCCCGCGGCGAGCAGGAGCGCGACGAGCACGATCACCCGGGTGGCGTTGGTGGTGGGGTCGATCGCGTAGGAGCCGAACACCGTCTCCGACGGGCGGGCCCAGGCCAGGGCCGTGGCGACGAGCCCGGCCAGGCAGGCGGCCACGGCGAGGAGCGCGACCGGCCACTGCCGCCCGCGCGGCAGCCACGACCCGGCCAGCAGGCCGAGCACGGCGGCGCCGAGCAGCGCGAGCTCCGGGACCAGTGCACCGGGGTCCTCGTTCGTCATCTCCACGGCGGTACCGCCGGCGGCTCCGCTCCGGTCATCGGGTGACCAGGGTGTTGAGGGCGGCCGCGGCGGGCTCCACGAGGTCGAGCAGGACGCGGGGGGCGAGCCCGATGAGCGTGGCCAGCCCCAGCAGCGGCGCGATCGCGACCAGCTCCGCGGGCCGCAGGTCCGGGAGCGGGCGCGGGGTGCCCGGGGCGTCGGGGGTGCGCAGCGGACCGAGGAAGATCCGCTGGAGCGCGACCAGGAACAGCGCGGCGGTGACCAGGATCCCGGTGACGGCGAACGCGACCGGGACCGGGGCCGCGGGCAGGGACCCGGTGAAGATCTGGAACTCGGCGACGAACCCGGAGAAGCCGGGCAGCCCGAGGGAGGCGAACGCGGCGATCGCGAACAGCGCGGCGAACCGCGGGGTGCGGGCGGCCAGCCCGGACCAGTCGCCCAGCTCGTAGGTGCGGCCGCGGTCGTACAGGACCCCGGCGAGCAGGAACAGCGCCCCGGTGATCAGGCCGTGGGACACCATCTGCACCAGCGCGCCGGTGGTGGCCAGGGTCCGGGCCTGGGCGTCACCGGCGGCGACGAGCCCGGCCGCGCCCAGCCCGACCAGCACGTACCCCATGTGGTTGATCGAGGTGTAGGCGATCATCCGCTTGAGGTTCGTCTGCGCGAGTGCGACGAGCGCGCCGTAGACCACCGACACCACCCCGACCAGCAGCACGACCAGGGCGTACTGCCGCCAGCTCGCGGGCAGCAGCGGCATCGCGATGCGGACCAGCCCGTACGTGCCCATCTTCAGCAGCACCCCGGCCAGGATCGCCGACCCCGTCGCGGGGGCCTCCGTGTGCGCGGGCGGCAGCCACGTGTGGAAGGGCACCGTCGGCGTCTTGATCGCCAGCCCGACGCCGATCGCGAGCAGGGTCAGGCCGGCGTAGGGCCCGCCCGCGGCGAGCGGGTTCGCCGCGGCGAGCTCGACGACGTCGAAGGTGTGCGGCTCGGCGGCGAGGAACAGCAGGATGAACCCGAGCAGCAGGGCCAGCGAGCCGAGGAAGGTGTAGAGGAAGAACTTCAGCGCCGCCGCCCGGGCCCGTTCCGCGTGTCCCCACCCGGCGATCACGAAGTACATGAACACGATCGACAGGTCGAAGAACAGGAAGAACAGGATCAGGTCCAGCGCGGCGAACAGGCCCAGGCACACGGTCTGCAGGGCCAGGAACAGCAGGACGTAGGCCTTGACCCGGTGCGTCTCGCGCAGCGCGAACACCGCACAGGCGAGGAACAGCACACCGGTCATGGCCAGCAGCGGCAGCGACAGCCCGTCGACCCCGAGGTGGTAGGAGATCCCGGCCGACGGGATCCACGGCAGCCGCTCCTCGTACCCGAACCCCGGGCCGGCGGGCAGCCGCACCCAGGCGGCGACGACCAGCGCCAGGTCCGCGAGCGCGACGGCGATCCAGGCGCCGACGAACACGCGAGCCGGCAGGCGGGCGGGCAGCGCGAGCAGCACCAGCGCCGCGAGGGCGGGCAGGAACACGATCAGCGACAGCATCGTTCACCCCACGACGACCACGACGACGGCCAGCGCGGCGAGCAGTGCGAACGCCACCGACGCCTGGGCGTAGTACTGGTGCAGCTGCCCGGTCTGCGGGCGGCGGGCCCACCGCCCGAGCACGCGCGCGGCGCCGGCGAGCCCGCGGACCGTGCCGTCCACGGCCCCCTCGCCACGGCGGTCCAGGCCTCGGCCCAGGCGCACGGTGGCCCGGGCGCTGTCGTCCACGGCCCGGTCGAGGACCCGGTCGTCGAACCGGGCGAGGCCGCGCGCGACCGCCAGGACCGGGCGGACCACGAGCGCCCGGGCGGCGGGCTCCAGGCGCAGCCAGTCCCGCAGCAGCGCCGGCGCCGGCAGCCGGCCGCCGCGGCGCCAGGCCCACCCGGCGGCCGCGGCCGCCACCACCGCGGACAGCGCCAGCTCCCACGCCGCGGGCGGATCCGTGGCCAGGATCGTGGGGCCGACCAGCGGGAGCATCCCGAGCCCGGCGGCGCCGGCGGCGAGCACGACCAGCGGCGGCGCAGCCGGACGCGGGACCTGCCCGGTCGGCTCCTGCCCGGTCGGCTCCTGCCCGGGAGCGGTGTCCGGGACCGCTCGTGCCGGCCGCCAGACGAACCACACGGCCTTCGCGCTGTAGACCGCGGCGACGGCGGCACCGGCGAGCCCCACCGCGTACAGCGCGGGCGCGCCGGGCAGCGCCGAGGTCAGCGCCGAGGCGAGCACGGCGTCCTTGGCCACCCACAACGACAGCGGCGGGATCCCGGCGAGCGACAGCGCCCCGACCGTGAACGTGACGCCGACCAGCGGGAACCGGCGGGCCGCGCCGTCGAGGTGGTCGAGCCGCCTGGTCCCCAGGGCCGTGAGCCAGGCGCCCGCGGCGAGGAACAGCAGGCTCTTCGTGGCCGCGTGGGCCACCAGCTGCAGCGCCCCCGCCGCGGTGGCGGCGGTGCCGGCCGCGGCACTCGCGGCACCGGCGGCGAGCACCATGTAGCCGATCTGGGCGCAGGTGGAGGCGGCGAGGAGCTGCTTGAGGTCGCGTTGCGCCACGGCGACCAGCCCGAGCCCGAGTGCGGTCAGCGCGCCGGTCCAGGCCACCAGCGGGCCGGCCCAGCCGACCGCGCCCAGCAGCGGGGAGGTGCGCAGCAGCAGGTAGGCGCCGGCCGCCACCATGGTCGCCGAGTGCAGGAGGGCGGAGACGGGGCTGGGGCCGCGCATCGCGCCGGAGAGCCAGAAGGCGAAGGGCAGCTGCGCGGACTTGCCCAGCGCCGCCGCGACCACCCCGGCCGCGACGACCTCCCGCCAACCCGCGGCGACCCCGGCGAGCTGGTCGAGGGCCAGGGCCGCGGCCCCGCCCGCGAGCGCCGCCCCGGCCGCGAGGTAGAGCCCGAGGTCGCCGAACCGCGTGGTCAGGAACGCGGTGTGGGCGGCACCGACCGCGGCCGGGTCCCGATGGGCATAGCCGATCAACGCCCAGCTCGCCGCGCCCATCACCTCCCAGGCCATCAGCAGCGGGGCGAGCGAGGTGGCGGTGACCGTGGCCAGCATCGAGCCGGCGAAGAGCAGCATCAGGCCGGTGAAGCGTCCGGTGCGCAGCTCCGGCTCGCCGGCGGCGAAGACCAGCACCGCGAGCGTCGCGACGGCCACGGTCACGACCAGCACGGCCGACAGCGCGTCGACCGCCCACCCGGCCCGGATCCCGGCGAACAAGGCCGTCTCCGCCTGCGGCCGCGTCGCTGCGGCGATGACGGAGAGGGTGGTGACGGTCGCGGCGGCGACCACGCCGACCCCCGCGACGACCGCGCCCCGCGGCCCGGTGCCGCGCGGACCCGCGGGACGCAGGTCGGCCAGGGCCACTACCGCGCCGACGGCGAGCGGGAGCCCGATCAGCCACCCCAGGAGCACGGCAGGTCAGCCCCTCAGGTCCGCGGCGCCGTCGGTCATGTCGACCTGCCGCGCCCGGTAGATCGCGGTGGCCACGGCGAAGCCCGCGGCCATCTCCACCGCCATCGCGGTGATCACCACGACGATCAGGACCTGTCCCTCCGTGCCGGCCGGGGCCAGGAAGTACCACAGCGCCGCGGCGGCCAGCAGGACGCCGTTGAGCATCAGCTCGAGCCCCATCATCAGCATGACGATGGACTGCTGGGACAGCGCCCCGTACAGGCCGATGGCGAACAGCCCGGCCGCGGTGAGCAGGAACAGCTGCAGGATCACCGGCCGACACCCCCGCCGGCCGGGTCGGCGGCGGCCCGGGCGTCGAGCCCGTCGGTCAGCCGGTCGTAGCGGCCCCGGCCCGTCGCCAGCACGACCGTCGCGACGATCGTGGCGAACAACGTGACGCCCAGGGTCATCATCGTGAGCATCTGCCCGCCCATCAGGGACAGGCCGAGCGCGAACGTCGGGTCCGTCGGCGGCTCCCCGGCCCGCTCCGGCCAGTCGACCAGCAGGATCCCGGCGGCGAGCGCGACGAAGGTGGTGACCGAGATCGTCATCGCGCCGGGCTTGTTGTGGTACATCGCCATCGGCATCAGCCCGGCCGGGTTCATCATGAACATGATCATGAAGACGACCATCACGACCATCTCCATCACCATCATCAGCGCCAGCACCACGCCCAGGTAGCCCAGCCCGAGCTGCACGACCATCCCGGCCACCGCCAGGAACGAGGCGAGCAGGGCGAAGGTCACCCGTGCCATGGAGCTCAGCCGGAACACCGCGAACCCCGACACCACCGCCGCGAGGGCCAGCACCCAGAACACGGCCACCATCTACGGGCCTCCTTCTCCGAGGACGACGAGCGCGACGGCCAGTGCCTGCGCGATCGTCAGCGGCACGAGCACGACCCAGGAGATCTCCGTGAACCGGTCCATGCGGATCGTCGGGAACCGGCGGGCGAGCCAGACCAGCACGGCGAGCACGGCGAGGGTCTTCACCGCCACCCACGCCCACGCGGGCAGCCACGGACCGGCGCCGCCGCCGAGGAACAGCGGCACCGCCATCGCCGCCGCGGCCACGAACAGCAGCCACCGCCCGGCGGTGAACAGCAGCCGATCCACCCCCGACAGCTCCGCGCCGGCGCCGCCCGCGAGATCGCCGGCGACCGGGGCGTCGAACGGCCCCCAGAACGCGATCGCCGCCGCGGAGACCAGGTAGACCACGAAGGCCACCGGCATCAGCACGACGAACCACAGGTCCTGCTGGGCGGCCACGATGTCCGTGACGCGCAGGCTCTGCGCCCCGAGGGCGGCGGTGATGATCGCGAACATGTGGGGGAGCTCGTAGGCCAGGCCCTGGGCGACGAACCGGTACCCGCCCACCAGCGACAGCAGGCTGTTCGGCCCCCACCCGGCGGTCCAGACCGCGACCCAGCCGAGGACCTCGACGGCGTTGAACCAGACGATCCCGACGCCGAGGTCGGCGACGGGCCGGGTCCCGAGCGGGATCACCACCGCCACCAGCACGGCCGCCACCGGCAGCAAGGCGGGGCCGAGCCGCCACAGCACGGGATCGGCGGCGACGGTGCGCCTGCGCCGGCCCACCAGCAGTCGCGCCACCTCCCGCACCGGGGCCCGCAGGTCCGCCGGGTGGCCGGCCGCGCGGGCGGCCAGTACGGCGTCCCAGGTCACCGCCGCCCAGGTCACCGCGACCAGCAGCAGCGGGAGCACGAGGACCCACCACAGGGGCAGCGCGCCCGGCGCGGCGGGCACCGGCGTCGGCTCATCCACGGTCCGGGTCCCCTTCGGTGCCGGGGCCGGGGTGCCCGCTCGGCGCGGCGTGGCCGTGGTGGGCGGCGACCTCGTCGCCGGACCGGGAGTGGCGGTCCGCGCCCGGGGCGGTGTCGGTCTGCGTGTCGAGGCCGGGGTCGGTGTTCGTCTCCGTGTCGGGGTCGGCGGCGGCGACGAGCAGGCGGGCCGCGGCGAGCTCCGTGCCGACGAGGGCCCGCTCCAGCTCGGCCGGCCCGAGCCGGGTCGGGCCCGTCGGGTGCCCGCCGTGCGCTTGTCCGACGTCCGTGCGGCCGGAGCCGACGGCAGCGTCGAGGGCCCGGCCGAGGACATGCTCGAGGACCTGGTCGAGGGCGCGGTCGAGGGCGCGGTCGAGGGCGGCCAGCCGCAGGGCGACCAGGGCCGGGACGTCCGGGAGCCCGCGCAGCATCCGGCGCAGCGTGCGGGAGCGGCGCACCCTGCGGGACAGGTGTGCCGCCGCCTTGCAGAGGACCTCGGTCGAGTCGTCGCGCGGTGCCCCGAGCAGGTCGTCGCGCAGGCGGCGGGCCCGCGCCGCGGGGTCCTCCCAGCCGGCGACGCCGAGCACCCGGGCCAGCGCGTCGAGCTCCCGTGCGACCGCCCGTCGGGGTGCGTCCTCCGGAGGACCGGAGGTCCAGAACGAGCCGGCGACCGGATCGTCGACCAGGCGCGCGGAGGCCTCCTGGACGACGTCGCCCTGCAGGGTCAGGTCCAGTACCAGCCCGGCGGGCCAGTCGGGGAGCACCGGGCCGAGGCCGACCTGCAGCCGGTCGAGCATCAGGCCGTCCCGGTCCTCCCCGAGATCCGCCATCGGCAGCCCGCCCGGCATCTCCGTTCCCCCGTGCCCGCCGTGCGCGCCGTGGGAGCCGTGCCCGCCGTGCGACCCGTGCCCGCTGTGCTGCTCGTCCCCGCCGTGCGACCCGTGGCCGCCCTGCGACGCGTGCCCGTCGTGCTGGTCGTGTCCGCTCGCCGGATCCTCGTCGTACGCCCGATCCGGCCTGGTCCGCGCGGCATGCTGCTCCTCGAGCACCCCCCACCCACGGCCGGCGGTGACGAGGTCCGCGGCCGCCCGGTCGAGCACCTCGGCGACCGCGGCGGGCCGGTCGACCCGGCACCGGGCCCGCGGAGTGGGGACGGCCGCCCACACCGCGTCGGCGGCCGCGGCGAGCTCGGCGCCGGGGACCCCGACGAGGACCAGGAGATCGGCGTCGCCCGGGCTCGTCGCCCGCGGCCAGCCGCGGCGGGCCAGCTCGCGCTCGACCGCCAGCCGGCCGGCGGTGCCCCCACGGGCCGCGACCACGAGGGCGTGCGGGCGCGCGCCGGCCAGCCGGACCAGGCGCGTGGTCAGGTCCATCGCAGCGCGCCCTCGCGCCAGGCGTAGACCACGCCGGCCAGCAGGATCCCGAGGAACAGGAACATCTCGACCACCGCCGCGGCCCCGACCCGCGAGACCACGAGGGTCCACGGGTACATGAACACCATCTCCATGTCGAAGGCCAGGAAGACCATGGTCACCGGGTACCAGCGGACGTGGAACCGGGAGAACGCGTGCTGCGCCGGGGGCAGACCACCGCTGAACGGCAGCACCTCCCGCGCCGTGCGATCGGGCCGCACCGCACGGGCCAGCCCGTACACCAGCGCGACCAGCGCGAGGACCACGCCGAGGGCGACGAGGACCGGCACGAACTCCCGCACGCTCCCTCCCCTCTGCGGCGCTATACCCCTACCCGGGACGGGCATCCGGAGCGGTCATGGTGGACCAGATCCCGCGGCACTGTCCACGGCGGCCACCAGCTCGTACCCGGTCGCGGGGCGGTGACACCCGGACGGCCTTGAATAGGGTACCCCCCTAGGGTATGTTCCGGCGAGGGACGGCCGGAGCTGCCGAACCGCTGTCCCCACCGGCCGATCGGCCACCGAGCAAGGGAACGGACCATGCACACTCTCGCGAAGCTCTCCGCCTACGGCGCGGCGCTCGCCCTGCTCGCAGTCGGGGCGTACGCGACCGGATCCGCTGTCGGCCCCCTCGACGGCGCCGCGACGGCCACGGCCGCGCCCGCGGGCCCGCCCGGCGGCGAGGTCGCCGGGCACGGGGACATCCACGGCGACGCCGCCCCGGAGGCCGCGAACCGGTCGGACCAGCCCGCCGGGCTGGCGTCGAGCAGGGGCGGCTACACCCTCACGCCCACCGCGTCGACGCTGACCGCGGGCACCGCAGGCGATCTCGCCTTCCGCATCACCGGGCCGGACGGGGCCCCGGTCACCGCGTTCGACGAGGAGCACACCAAGCGGCTGCACCTGATCGTGGTGCGCCGCGACACCGTCGGCTACCAGCACCTGCACCCGACCATGGACCCCGACGGCACGTGGCGCGCCCGCGTCGACGTCCCCGCCGGCGGGGTCTACCGGGCCTTCGCCGACTTCACCCCGACCGGCGGCCCGGCGACCACGCTCGGGATGGACCTGTCCGCGGCCGGCTCCTACACCCCCGCCCGGTACCCGGCCAGCCGGGTCGCCGAGGTCGACGGCTACCAGGTCCGGCTCGACGGCGACCTGACCGCGGGGCAGTCCTCCGCGCTCACGCTCACCGTCACCAAGGACGGCGCCCCGGTCACCGATCTGCAGCCCTACCTGGGTGCGTACGGCCACCTCGTCGCGCTGCGCTCGACCGACCTGGCCTACCTGCACGTGCACCCCGAGGGCAGCCCCGGAGACGGGCGCACCGCGGCCGGGCCGCAGATCCGGTTCGTCGCCGAGGTGCCCTCCACCGGCACCTACCGGCTGTTCCTGGACTTCCAGCACGCCGACACCGTGCGCACCGCCGAGTTCACCGTCCCCACCGGGCCGACCGGTCCGGCGCCCGCGGGCGGGCAGCCGGCCGACGCCCCGCACGACGACGTCCACACCGGGACCACGGGCGGAGGCCACCGATGACCACCACCAGCCCCGTCCCGGCGCCGGCCACCGGGTCCGTGACGGACGTCGAGCTCGCGATCACCGGGATGACCTGTGCGTCGTGCGCCAACCGGATCGAGCGCAAGCTCAACAAGCTCGACGGCGTGACCGCCACGGTGAACTACGCGACCGAGAAGGCGCACGTCCACGCCCCGGAGGGGGTCGCGGCCGAGCAGCTGATCGCCACCGTGGAGGCCGCCGGCTACGGCGCCCGGCTGCCCGAGCCGCCCGCCCCGCCGCGCGCCGACGCGCCGGAGGGACCCGGCGAGGAGCCCGTCGAGCTGCGGGCCGCGCGGCAGCGGCTGCTGGTGTCGGCCGTGCTGTCGGTGCCGGTCGTCGCGCTGGCGATGGTCCCGGCGTGGCAGTTCACCTCCTGGCAGTGGATCTCCCTGACCCTCGCGGCGCCGGTGATCGTGTGGGGAGCGTGGCCCTTCCACCGGGCGGCGTGGGCGAACCTGCGCCACGGCGCCGCGACGATGGACACGCTGATCTCGCTGGGCACCCTGGCGGCGTTCGGGTGGTCGCTCTACGCGCTGCTGTTCGGCACCGCGGGGATGCCCGGCATGACCCATCCGTTCGAGCTGACGGTCAGCCGGGCCGACGGGGCGGGCACCCTCTATCTCGAGGTCGCCGCCGGGGTGACCACGTTCGTCCTGGCCGGGCGCTACTTCGAGGCCCGCTCCAAGCGGCGCGCCGGTGCGGCCCTGCGCGCGCTGCTGGAGCTCGGGGCCAAGGACGTCGCGGTGCTGCGCGGCGGCCCCGACGGCACGAGCGAGGTGCGGATCCCGGTCGCGCAACTGGCCGTGGGGGACCGCTTCGTGGTCCGGCCCGGGGAGAAGATCGCCACCGACGGCACCGTGGTCGAGGGCAGCTCCGCGGTCGACGCGTCGATGCTCACCGGGGAGTCCGTGCCGGTCGAGGTCGGGGTCGGCGACGAGGTCGTCGGGGCGACGGTCAACGCCGGCGGCCGCCTGGTCGTGCAGGCGCGCCGGGTCGGGGCCGACACCCGGCTCGCGCAGATGGCCAAGCTGGTCGAGGACGCGCAGACCGGCAAGGCCGAGGTGCAGCGGCTGGCCGACCGGATCTCCGGCGTGTTCGTGCCGGTCGTGATCGCCCTGGCCGCGATCACCCTCGGGTTCTGGCTGGGCACCGGGGCCGGTGCGGCGGCGGCGTTCACCGCCGCGGTCGCCGTGCTGATCATCGCCTGCCCGTGCGCGCTCGGCCTGGCGACTCCCACCGCGCTGCTGGTCGGCACCGGCCGCGGCGCCCAGCTCGGGATCCTGATCAAGGGTCCGCAGGTGCTGGAGTCCACCCGCCGGGTCGACACCGTGGTCCTGGACAAGACCGGCACCGTCACCACCGGCCGGATGACCCTCGTCGGCGTGCACACCGCCGAGGGCGTCGACGAGCGGGATGTGCTGCGGCTGGCCGGGGCGTTGGAGGACGCCTCCGAGCACCCCGTCGCCGCGGCCGTCGCCCGGGCGGCGCGGGAGCGGGTCGGTGCCTTGCCGGCGGTGGCGGAGTTCGCCAACCACGAGGGCCTGGGCGTGCAGGGCGTCGTCGACGGGCACGCCGTGCTCGTGGGGCGTCCGCGGCTGCTGCAGGACCGGAGCCGGCCGCTGACCGGCGACCTCGCCGAGGCCGTCCGGACCGAGGCCGCCCGGGGCCGGACCGCGATCGCGGTGGCCTGGGACGGCGAGCCACGGGCGGTGCTGGTGGTGGCCGACGCGGTCAAGGACACCTCGGCCGAGGCGATCGCGCAGCTCACCGGGCTGGGGCTCACCCCGATCCTGCTGACCGGCGACAACCGTGCCGCGGCCGAGGCCGTCGCCCGCGAGGTCGGCATCGACCCCGGTCCGGACACCGTGATCGCCGAGGTGCTCCCGGCCGACAAGCTCGCCGTGATCGAGGACCTGCAGGCCCGCGGCCGGGTCGTGGCCATGGTCGGTGACGGGGTCAACGACGCCGCCGCGCTCGCCCGCGCCGACCTCGGCCTGGCCATGGGCACCGGCACGGACGTGGCGATCGAGGCCGCCGACATCACCCTGGTGCGCGGCGACCTGCGCACCGCGGCCGAGGCGATCCGGCTGTCCCGACGCACGCTGGCGACGATCAAGGGCAACCTGTTCTGGGCGTTCGCCTACAACCTGGCCGCCCTGCCCCTGGCCGCCGCGGGCCTGCTCAACCCGATGCTCGCCGGCGCCGCGATGGCGTTCAGCTCCGTGTTCGTGGTCGGCAACAGCCTCCGGCTCCGGAGGTTCCGCCCGACGACCCGGCTAGCGCACCGGTCGAGGACGATTTCCGGGCGACGACGAAGATTTTTCCGGGGAGGATGTCGAGAACCCGCACTCGGCCGCGTCCCGGGGGTGCGAGCGACCACACCGGGTCGCACCAGGACGAGGAGAACGACGATGGCCAAGTACCTGCTGCTCAAGCACTACCGCGGCGCCCCGGCGGCGGCGAACGACGTCCCCATGGACCAGTGGACGCAGGAGGAGATCTCCGCGCACATGCAGTACATGCGGGACTTCGCGACCCGGCTCGAGGGGACCGGCGAGTTCGTCGACAGCCAGGCGCTCGCCCCGGAGGGGACGTTCGTCCGGTACGACGGCGAGGGCCGCCCGCCCGTCACCGACGGCCCGTTCGCGGAGACCAAGGACCTCATCGCGGGCTGGATGGTCATCGACGTCGACAGCTACGAGCGCGCCCTCGAGCTGGCCGCGGAGCTCTCGGCCGCCCCCGGGGCGGGCGGCAAGCCGATCCACGAGTGGCTCGAGGTGCGCCCGTTCCTGACCGCTCCGCCCACGGTCACGGACTGAGCCCTCTCGTGGACGAGGCCCTGCTCCGGAACCTCACGCCGAGCGTGCTCGGGGTCCTCGTCCGCCGCGGAGCCGACTTCGCGGCGGCCGAGGACGCCGTGCAGGACGCGCTCGTCGAGGCGGTCCGCGTGTGGCCGGCCGACCCGCCGCAGGACCCGAAGGGCTGGCTGGTCACCGTGGCCTGGCGCAAGTTCCTCGACGCGACCCGGGCCGACGCCGCCCGCCGCCGGCGTGAGGACCTCGTCGACGAGGAGCCCGCGCCCGGGCCCGCGCCCGCGGTGGACGACACGCTCCAGCTCTACTTCCTGTGCGCCCACCCCTCCCTGACGCCCTCGTCCGCGGTCGCGCTCACGCTGCGCGCGGTCGGCGGGCTGACCACCCGCCAGATCGCCCGGGCCTACCTGGTGCCCGAGGCGACCATGGCGCAGCGCATCAGCCGGGCCAAGCGCACCGTCGCCGGAGTGCGCCTCGACCGGCCCGGCGACGTCGCCACCGTGCTGCGCGTGCTCTACCTGGTCTTCAACGAGGGCTACTCCGGCGATGTCGACCTCGCCGCCGAGGCCATCCGGCTCACCCGCCGGCTCGCAGCGGCGATCGACCACCCCGAGGTGGCGGGGCTGCTCGCGCTCATGCTGCTCCACCACGCCCGGCGTGCCTCCCGGACCGCGCCGGACGGCAGCCTGGTGCCGCTCGCCGAGCAGGACCGCAGCCGCTGGGACACGGCGGCGATCGCGGAGGGCGTCGCGATCCTGCAGGCGGCGCTGGCCCGCGACCGGCTGGGCGAGTTCCAGGCCCAGGCCGCCATCGCGGCCCTCCACGCCGACGCGCCCACCGCCGAGGAGACCGACTGGGTGCAGATCGTCGAGTGGTACGACGAGCTCGCCCGCCTGACCGACAGCCCGGTCGTCCGGCTCAACCGCGCGGTGGCGGTCGGCGAGGCCGACGGCCCGCGCGCCGGGCTGGCGGCGCTCGCGGAGCTGGACGAGTCCCTGCCACGGCACACCGCGGTGGCGGCCTACCTCCACGAGCGGGCGGGCGACCTGCCGACGGCGGCCCGGCTGTACGCCGAGGCGGCCCACAAGGCCCCCACCCTCGCCGAGCGCGACCACCTGACGCGCCAGGCCGCCCGGCTCAACGCCCGCCGGTCCGGCTGACGGAGCGCACCGATCCTGTCCGCGGTCCCCGGCCGATCCGCCGGACCAGGGCGCTCGCCCGGTCACCGCCGCCCGAGGGTCTCCTCGAGGAGGCGTGCCGCGTCGCGGTGGCTCTCGCCCAGGTAGACGCCGGGCACGCGGCGGCGGGAGGGGCGGGAGAGGAAGGCGTTGCCGGCGAAGAAGGTTGGCGTGCCCAGCCCCGCCGCGGCGTCGAGGGCGGCGACCGCCGCCCGCCGGCCGAGGGACAGGTGGGAGACCACGACGACGGCGACCACGTCCGGCGTCTCGGCGGCGATCGTCAGGCTCGGGACGGGGGTGCGCGCGCCGAGCACCCGGCAGGCCCGGCCGTCCGCGGCGAGGAGCATGCCGAAGGCCTCCAGTCCCAGGGAGTGCAGGTCCCGCGGGCCGCAGGCGAGCAGGACGCACCCGTCGCGGCGCGGCTCGGGCGCGAACGCCACGCTCCGGGCGAGCCAGGTCCGCGCCGCCTCCGTGGCCAGGTGCTCGTGCCCGACGTCGCAGGTCCCGATCTCCCACCAGTGCCCGATCCTGCGCATGGCGGGCACGAGCACCAGGTCGACCGTGGCGCCCAGGCCCAGCCGTCGGGCGGAATCGTCCAGACAGGAGCGGATCCCGCGCTGGTCCAGGGCTCGGGCGGCGCCCAGGAAGCGGTCCACGAGGTCGCGGCCGGGTTCGTCGGAGTCGACCAGGAGGCGGGCGGTCGACGCGGCGTCGCCGGCGCGCCGGCCCCGGGCGATCTCGTCGCGGATGATGCGCAGCTCGTCGATCACCTGCGTCGGGTAGCGGCGGTGCCCGCCGCGGGTGCGGACGACGCCAGGCACCGCGTAGCGGTGCTCCCAGGTGCGCAGGGTGGAGACCGGCACGGCGAGCAGCGCGCTCACCTGCTGGATCGTCAGCGGACGGTCCGGTGGGCTCTGCGTACTGACCGACACGGGATCAGCGTGCGCCCACGGGCCGCCCCGCGCAGCGGTCCCGGAGATTCGAATGCGCAGGTTCGGCCGTTGCCCGGCGGGGCCCGCCGCTGCACGCTGGAACCAGGTCGGCCCGGTGCGCACGGCCCTCGCCCGCCCCCCAGGCGTGGGACGCGCACCGGGCCGGCACCAGAGCGCCGGACCCGGAGCCGGAGCGGTGCGCGACCCGCCCCGGACCCCTTCCCGACCGCCGGTCCGCTCCCCGCGCGGGGCCCTCTGCCGGGCTGCCGCCGCGCGGCCCGCCTCCGTCCGCACCGGATCGAGGCGGGCCCGTGCGTCGCGACGATCCGTCGGCCGGGTCTGGTCCCGGCCGCCGGGGCACGGCAGCATCGGAGACCCGGCTCGACAGCGGACGAGGATGTCCTTGCCCGACGACGTGTGAGGTGGCCGATGCACAAGTACGTCTACGAGTTCACCGAGGGCGGCAAGGACCAGAAGGACCTGCTCGGCGGCAAGGGCGCCAACCTCGCGGAGATGACCCGGCTCGGGCTCCCGGTGCCGCCGGGGTTCACGGTGACCACCGAGGCGTGCCGGCGGTACCTGGCCGACGGGGTGGTGCCCGCGGAGCTGCGGGTGCAGGTGACCCGGGCGCTGCGTGCGCTCGAGGACCGGATCGGCCGCCAGCTCGGCGACCCCGAGGACCCGCTGCTGGTGTCGGTGCGGTCGGGGGCCAAGTTCTCGATGCCCGGGATGATGGAGACCGTCCTCAACATCGGGCTGAACGACGCCTCCGTCCGCGGGCTGGCCACGGTGTCGGGCGACGAGCGGTTCGCCTGGGACTCCTACCGGCGCCTGATCGCGATGTTCGGGAAGACCGTGCTCGACATCGACGGCGCGCTGTTCGCCGACGCGCTGGACGCGCGCAAGCGCGAGCGGGGCGCCGCCCAGGACGTCGACCTCACCGCGGGCGACCTCGAGGAGCTGGTCGAGGTCTACAAGAAGGTGGTGCAGCAGGAGACGGGCCGGCCGTTCCCGCAGCACCCCCGCGAGCAGCTCGACCTGGCGATCAAGGCCGTGTTCGACTCGTGGAACACCGAGCGGGCCCGGCTCTACCGCCGCCGCGAGCGGATCCCGCACGACCTCGGGACCGCGGTCAACGTCTGCACCATGGTGTTCGGCAACCTCGGCCCGGACTCGGGCACCGGGGTGTGCTTCACCCGCGACCCCGCCACCGGCAAGCAGGGCGTCTACGGCGACTACCTGCCGAACGCGCAGGGCGAGGACGTCGTCGCCGGCATCCGCAACACGCTCACGCTCGCCGACCTCGCCGAGCGGGACCCGGCGTCGGCGGAGCAGCTCTACGCCGTGATGCGCCGGCTCGAGACCCACTACCGCGACCTCTGCGACATCGAGTTCACGATCGAGCGCGGGAAGCTCTGGATGCTGCAGACCCGGGTCGGCAAGCGCACCGCCGCCGCCGCGTTCCGGATCGCCGCCCAGCTCGTCGACGAGCAGCTGATCACCCTGGACGAGGCGCTGCAGCGCGTCACCGGGGAGCAGCTGGCGCGGCTGATGTTCCCGCAGTTCGACCGGTCCGCGGAGCGACGGCTGCTCGCCACGGGCCTCGCGGCGTCGCCGGGCGCCGCGGTCGGCGCCGCGGTGTTCGACTCGGCCGCCGCCGTCGCACGCCACGCCGCCGGCGAGCCGGTGATCCTGGTGCGGCGCGAGACCAACCCGGACGACCTCGAGGGCATGATCGCCGCGGCCGGGGTGCTGACCAGCCGGGGCGGCAAGACCTCGCACGCCGCCGTCGTCGCACGGGGGATGGGACGCACGTGCGTGTGCGGGGCCGAGGCGATCGACGTCGACACGGCGGCCCGCACGGCCCGGGTCGGCGAGGTGGTGGTGACCGAGGGCGACATGATCGCCATCGACGGCTCCACCGGCGAGGTCTTCCTCGGCGACGTGCCGGTGATCCCCTCGCCCGTCGCCCGGTACCTCGAGGAGGGCCTCGAGGCCGTGCTGGACCGGGCGGACGAGGAGACCGGGGAGCTCGTGCTCGCGGTGCACCGCATCCTGTCCCACGCCGACGCCACCCGGCGGCTGCGTGTGCGGGCGAACGCCGACACGGGGGAGGACGCGGCCCGCGCCCGCCGGCTCGGGGCCCAGGGTGTCGGCCTCTGCCGCACCGAGCACATGTTCCTCGGTGAGCGGCGGGCGCTGATCGAGCGGCTCGTGCTGGCCGACTCGGCCGCGGCCCGCGACGCGGCACTCGAGGCGCTGCGGCCCCTGCAGCGGGGCGACTTCGTGGCGCTGTTCGAGGCGATGGACGGCCTGCCGGTCACGGTGCGGCTGCTGGACCCGCCCCTGCACGAGTTCCTGCCCGACCGCACCGAGCTGGCGGTCCGGGTGGCCGTGGCCCGGGAACGCGGGGAGGACCCGGCCGCGGACGAGGCGCTGCTCGCCGCGGTGGAGCGGCTGCACGAGTCGAACCCGATGCTGGGGCTGCGCGGTGTCCGGCTGGGCCTGGTGGTACCGGGGTTGTTCGCGATGCAGGTTCGGGCGGCCGCGGAGGCCGCCGCGGAACGCATCAAGGCGGGCGGCCGGCCCGAGGTGGAGATCATGGTGCCGCTCGTCGGGTCGGTGATGGAGCTGCACCTGATCCGGGACGAGACGGACGGCATCCTCGCCGAGGTCGCCGAGCGCGAGGCCGTCACGCTCGACATCCCGGTCGGGACGATGATCGAGCTGCCGCGGGCCGCGCTCACCGCCGGGCGGATCGCCGAGGCCGCGGACTTCTTCTCGTTCGGCACCAACGACCTGACGCAGACGGCCTGGGGGTTCTCGCGCGACGACGTCGAGGCCGCCTTCTTCGCCGCCTACCTGGACAAGGGCGTGTTCACCGTGTCGCCGTTCGAGACCCTCGACGAGATCGGCGTCGGCCGGCTCGTCCGCCTCGCCGTCGAGGAGGGCAGGCAGACCCGGCCGCGGTTGAAGATGGGGGTGTGCGGCGAGCACGGGGGCGACCCCGACTCGGTCCACTTCTTCCACCACGTCGGGCTCGACTACGTCTCCTGCAGCCCCTTCCGGGTCCCGGTCGCCCGGCTCGAGGCGGGCCGGGCGGCGGTGTCCCTCGACGACACCGCGGCCGGGCTCGCCGGCCCGCGCTGAGCCACCGGCCCGCGGCCGTCCGGCCGCGGGCGGCCACGGTCGGCCCGCCCGCTGCTCGGCTCGTCGCCCGCAGCGGGTGAAGTGCCGCCGGGGCGCACCCGGTCGGATGACGGACGCGGTCCCCGCCGCCGGGGGCGGCCCCGGGGGCGGAGCCGGGACCGACTCGACGGGGAGGGAGCGCCTCACATGGACACCGTCGACCCCACGGGCCGCTGGGCGCTCCGTGGTGATCCGGCCCTGCTCACGGAGGCGGCCACGGCCCTGCGTGTGGCCCGCGCGGAGCAGATCTTCGGGGACCGGTTCCCCGGCGAGTACGTGATGTCGGGAGTCGCCCGGCTCCTGGAGGCCATCGCAAGCGAGATGCGCGAGAAGGACACGCTCGGCCACGGCGTGGTGTCGGCCGCCACCGACATGTCCGCGCACATCCTCAGGTACCTGCCCGAGCTCGGGGAGGCGACGAGCCGTCGCGATGGTGCCGCAGGTGCCGATCGCGCCCGCACGTCTCCCCGGAACCCCTGATCGAGCCCGCGCTCGCCCCCGTGGGTGGGCCGGCCCCGACGCCGGACGGTCCGCGCGGCCGTTCGTCGTCGCCGGTCACTCGTACGGCGGGCAGATCGTGACCGTGCTGGGTGCCAGGGGTACGCCTCGCCTCACCACCGATCGTGGTGCGGGTCGTGGGTCCGGCGGAACGAGGCGTGCCGCAGGTCCGCGATGGCCGCGTCGAGATCGTCGGCCACCGCGGCGAGCCCGCACCGCTGCGGCTCCGGGAACTCCTGGGCGACGCGGTGCAGGCGCAGCCCGGCGGCGAAGAGCCGGCCGAGCGCGGCGTCGAGCAGGTCGTCGACGGTCTGCATCGGTCGGTGGTCGGCCTGGGCGCGGTCGAGCTCCGCCGTCCACTGCTGAGCCGCGGTGCGGGCCTGCTCGCCGATCGCGCGCCAGTGCTTGGCCGCCGTGCGGTGGTCGAACGAGGTCGGCGGTCGCCGGTTGCGGTGCAGGCGCTCGTGCTGCTGCGCCGTCTCCTCGCACGCCCGGTGCAGGTCCCGGGAGGTCCGGGCCAGGTCGGCGCGCAGGTCACGGCCACGGTCGACGCCGTTCTGGCGCGGCTCTCCCGGCACGGCGCTCGTCCCCTTCCCCGGGGGCCGTCCTCCCCGGTCCCGGCGGGACCGGCCGGCTCCGCGTCCTCGTCCCTGTCCCCGACGGAAGACGGCGCGGCCGTCCGATCCCTGATGGGATGATCCGCGCCGTTGCGGGTCCCATCGGACGGCCGCGCCGTTGCGGGTTCGGAACAAGGAGTGAGGACCCGCTCCCCGAAGATTCCCGCGAGCGTCGTCCTGCAGAACGCCTTGTCCAGACTTGGCTGTCCCGCCGTCCAGGTTTCGCGGGTTCCCGGGTCGTCGCGGGGCGCACCGGAGCGGGGTCGGACCGGTTCGCCCGGGACTCAGCTCAGCGGCAGCACGGCGCCGACGCCTCGTCCGTGAGCCCCGCGGGGGTGCCGCACTCGCAGGAGGCGTCCGGCGAGGCGCCCGCCGGACGGATCGACGTGGCGCCGGACGCGTCGGCCTTGACGGTGTAGACCTCCCACGGCTCCGTGCCGGGGCCGTGCACCCAGACCTTGTCCTGCAGCGCGTAGCAGCAGGTGGTGTCGTTCTCGACCCGGGTGGACAGGCCCAGCCCGGAGAGCCGGGTGACGGCCTCGCGGACCTCGGCGCTGGTCCCGACCTCGACGCCGAGGTGGTCCAGAACCGTCGGGCCGCCCGGCTCGCCCTCGATGAGCACCAGCTTCAGCGGGGGCTCGGCCACGGCGAAGTTGGCGTAGCCGGGGCGGCGCTTGGCCGGCTCCACGCCGAACAGGGACCGGTAGAAGTCGATCGAGCCCTCGAGGTCGGCGACCCGCAGGGCGAGCTGGACACGGGACATGGCGTCCTCCCTGTTTCGATGGATGTCGAGACAGAGGTTGCTCCCTTGGTTCGATAGCTGTCAAGATAGGCGCATGTCGAAGCAAGCCCTGCCGGTCGCCGACGTGTCCGCGCCGGCCTGCTGCAGCCCCTTGACCAGCGAACCCCTGGACGCGCACCGCGCGGTCGAGCTGGCCCGGGTGTTCAAGGCGCTGGGCGACCCGGTCCGGTTGCGGCTGCTTTCGCTGATCGCCTCCCACGAGGGCGGCGAGGCGTGCGTGTGCGAGCTGACCGGCGTGTTCGACCTGAAGGGCCCGACGATCAGCCACCACCTCAAGGTCCTCAAGGAGGCCGGGCTGATCACCGGCGACCGGCGCGGGACCTGGATCTACTACCGCGTCTCGCCGCGCACGTTGCGGATGCTCGGGGACGTCCTCACCCTGGACCCCGCCGACGAGCCCGCGGGTGTGCCGGCGTGAGCCCGGCCGAACGCCCCGCCGAGCCCTGGCCGGGGTCTCGGACCGCTGATCGAGGTCCCCGTCCTCGTCGCGCTCGTCTCCGTCTCGCTCGCCGCGCCGCGGCGCTGATCGCGCCGGACCCTCCGGGAGGAGCCCTGATGGCCGAGGAACCGAGGAAGCTGACGACCGACGCGGTCGAGCTCTCCGACGTCGTCATCACCATGGGGTGCGGCGACGCCTGCCCGGTCCTCCCGGGGACGCGCTACCTCGACTGGTCGGTCACCGATCCCGCCGGTCGCAGCGTCGACGAGGTCCGCCCGATCCGCGACGAGATCGACGCGAGAGTCCGCGACCTCGTCCGGACGCTCCTCGGCGAGCCGGCGGTGTAGCCGTGCCCGGCCCGGGACGCAGCTGCCCGGTGGCCTACCGCCACCGGCCCGAGGACCTGGCGGGACCGGCGTCGTTCGCCTGCACCACGCTGTACGTGGTCGGCGGCCTCTACGGCAACGCGCACGCGCTCGACGCGGTCCTGGCCCGCGCGGAGGCCGAGCCGGTCCCGCCCGAGATCGTGTTCAACGGCGACTTCCACTACCTCGACGTCGACGCCGACCGCTTCCGGACGGTCGAGGCCGGCGTGCACGCCCACCACGCCACCCAGGGCAACGTCGAGTACGCCCTCACCGTCGACGACGACACGGTCGGCTGTGGGTGCGACTACCCGGACTACGTCGCCGAGCCGGTCGTCGCGAACTCCAACCTCGTCGTCGAACGTCTCCGCGCGAGCCCCGGTCCGGCCGACCCCGGGGTCCGCGGTCGGCTCGCGCAGCTGCCCCGGCACCTCACGGTGGCCGTCGGGGACCGCCGCGTCGGGATCGTGCACGGTGATCCGGAGAGCCTCGCCGGGTGGCGGCTCGCGCTCGAGGCGGTCGACCCGCCCGACCGGGACGCCCGCCGGCACACCGCGTTCGCCGGCCCGTCGACGACGGAGGCCCAGGTGGTCGACTGGTGCCGCCGGGCCGAGGTCGACGCGCTGTGCTGCACCCACACCGGGCTCCCCTTCATGCAGGACCACGAGCACGAGGGCCGCCGGCTCGTCGTCGCGAACAACGGGTGCGCCGGCCTGCCGAACTTCGCCGGAACTCGCTTCGGCCTCCTCACCCGGGTGTCGGCGGACCCGCGCCCACCCGGCGACGGCCTCTACGGCATCACCCTCGCCGGGGTGCGCGTCGACGCCCTGCCCGTCCGCTACGACCACGACCGGTGGCACGCCGAGTTCCTGCGCTCCTGGCCACCCGGCTCACCCGCCCACGCCAACTACGCCGCCCGCATCGAGGGCGGGGCGTGGCCGACCGTCGACCACGCCGCGCGCGGCACGGTCGCGGCCGGACGCGCCCGGTGACCGCGGGCGCCGCCGGGACGGGCGCTCCGTGACCCCGCCCGGGACCGGTTGACGCCGGCCGCGGCGAACGGGCAGAACTACGGGGAGCAACGGTGCGCGACGGGAGGCGTCGATGGGGACGACGGGATGGACACCCGAGGAGTACGGGCGGGTGACGCTGCTGCGGGCGGCGAACGGCGGCGGGTACCCGTACGGGAACTCCCTGCTGATCCGCGGCAGCGCGGGCACGCTCCTCGTGGACCCGTCGCTCGCCCTGATCGAGCAGGACGCCCTGCCGCAGGCCGACGCCGTCGTGGTCAGCCACGCCCACGAGGACCACCTGGTGGCGATCGACGCGTTCGAGGCCCCCGTCCACGTGCACACCGCCGACCTGCCCGCGGTGCAGGACACGCAGGTGCTGCTTGCCGGGTACGGCCTTCCCGAGGACGCGACGGCCCGGTTCGCGGGATCCCTGGCCGAGGAGTTCCGGGTCCGCAGCCGCCCCGACGCCGTCGGCGTACCCGACGGCCACCGCTTCGACCTCGGCGACCGCACGGCGACCGTGGTGCACCTGCCCGGGCACACCGCGGGGCACTGCGGGCTGCTGGTCGAGCCGGACGGCTTCCTCTACATCGCCGACATCGACCTGACCTCCTTCGGTCCCTACTACGGGGACCGGGTGAGCAGCCTCGAGGGCTTCGAGCGGTCGATCGAGATCTGCGGGTCCGTCGACGCGCGCTGGTTCGGCACCTTCCACCAGAAGGGCGTGATCGAGGGCGCGGAGGAGTTCCGTGACCGGCTGCGGGCCTATCGGGAGGTGATCGGGCGGCGGGACGCGGCGCTGACGGAGTTCCTCGCCGAGCCGCGGACCCTCGCCGACGTCGTCGACCACCGCTTCGTCTACCGGCCCCACGTCGACGCCCCGCACGTGGAGACCGTCGAGGCGCGCACGGCCGAACAGCACCTCGCCCGGCTCGTCCGGACCGGGGTGGTCGCGGAGGTGGAGCCGGGCCGCTACCGCGCCGTCGCGGGCTGACGGACCCGCGGCGGGGACACGGGGAGCAGGTGCGGGGCCCGGACCCGGCCGGCTGCGGCGTCAGGCCCCCGTCCCGCCGCGCGCCTCCCGGGGCACGGAGCGCGCGGGGTTCTCCGTGGGCCACCCCAGGCTCCAGGCGGCCTCGGCGGGTTCGCCGGCGGCGTCGGCGAACGCGCCGAGCGCGGCGACCAGGCTCCGGCGCCGGCGGGCGGGCATCCTCGCGAGCGTGTCGTGGATGACCTGCCGACGCTGTGCGGTGACCTCGTCGACGAGCTGCGCACCGGCGTCGGTGAGCTGGAGGAGCAGGTTGCGCCGGTCGGCCGGGTCGTCGCGGCGGTCGAGCAGGCCCGCGGCCACGAGCCGGTCGCAGGCCCGGCTCGCGTTGGAGGGGTGCACGTCCAGGCTCGCGGCGATCGCGCCCAGGTTGAGCGGCCCCCGGCTGGCGATCATGACCATGATCCGCAGCTGCGGCAGGGTGACCCGGTCCTCGATCGCGGCGAACGACCGTGCGGTCAGCCCCACCAGGACCCGGGCCGTCCGCATCACGGCGTCGACCTGCTCGTGCGTGGGCGGGTCGGGGACGGCGGCCCGGTCGGCCCGGTCGGTCCTGCTGGTCATGTCCGCAGTGTCGCGTACCCCTCCCGGCGCCGCCCCGCGCGCCAGGAGCGCAGCCCGAGCGGCCGTTCCCGGTCGTGCTCCTCGGCGAGGTCGCGCAGGCGGCCGTCGAGGAGGTGGTCGACGGTGACCAGCCCGACCAGCCGCGTCGGGTCCGTGCGCTCGACGACCGGTGCGGCGGTGATGCCGTGGCGCGCGAACCGGGAGGCGATCTCGCGCAGGGTGTCGTCGGCGTGCACCACGACCGGCTCGGGGATCAGGACGTCCGCGACGGTGCGGGCCGCTCCGGGCGCCGCGAGGGACTGTCGGGGCACGGCGCCGCGGAGCCGGCCGCGGTCGTCGACGACGGGGTAGAGGCGTTGCAGGGGCGGTACCGCTCGCGCCGGCTGCCCGCTCCCGTCGGCGTCGCGGCGGGTGAGCGTCGCGGTCAGGAGGGCGGTCGACGCGGGGAGCGGGGCGTCGGGCGCGAGGACGGCGGGCTCGGCGGCCATGACCTCGTCGGCGAGCAGGACCTCCAGCGGGTCGACGTCGTACTCGCGGGAGAGGTGGTAGCCGCGCCGGGCGATCTTCTCGGTCAGCACGGAGCGGCGCAGCAGCAGGGCGGAGAGCCCGTAGGCGGCGGCCGAGGCGATCAGCAGCGGAACCAGCACGGCCCACGCATGGGTCAGCTCGAGCGAGAACACGACTCCGGTGAGCGGGGAGCGCATCACGCCGCCCACCACGGCGGCCAGCCCGACCGTCGCCCAGAACCCGGGGCCGACCGACGGGAAGACCAGCCCCTCCACGGCGCCGAGGGCGGCGCCGATCATGAACACCGGGGCGAGGACCCGCCCGAGGTGCCCGACCCGAGCGACAGCCCCCACACGAGGCTCTTCACCAGCAGGATGCCGACGATCAGGGAGACCGTGGCCCGGCCGGTGAGCAGCTCGTCGATGACGTCGTACCCCACCCCCAGCACCCGCGGCTCGATCAGCCCGCCCACGCCGATGATCAGCCCGCCGATCGCCGGCCACCACATCCAGTGCACCGGCAGGCGGGCGAACTGGTCCTCCGAGAAGTAGACCAGCGCGGTCACCGCGACGGCGAGCAGCCCGCCCACGACCCCCGCGCCGACGCAGAGCAGGTCGACGACCGGGGTGGGCCGGACGCCGCCCAGGTCCACCGGGAAGAGCGGGTCGGTCCCGAGCAGCGGTGCCCGCACGACGGTGGCGACGGCCACCGCACACGTCACCGGCAGGAAGCTGCGTGGTCGCCACTCGAACAGCAGCAGCTCGACCGCGAGCAGCACGGACGCCAGCGGCGCGTCGAACGTCGCCGCCATGCCGGCGGCCGCACCGGACACCATGAGCGCCTTGCGCTCGTCGGCGGACAGGTGCAGGTGCTGCGCCAGGATCGACCCGATCGCGCCGCCGGTCATGATGATGGGTCCCTCGGCGCCGAAGGGCCCGCCGGTCCCGATGCTGATCGCCGCGGACGTCGGCTTGAGCACCGCGATCCGGGGCGCCACCCGGCTGCGCCGCAGGAGGATCGCCTCATCGCCTCCGGCATCCCGTGCCCGCGGATCTTCTCCGAGCCGTACCGGGCCATCAGCCCGATGACCAGGCCTCCGACGACGGGTGCGGACAGCACCAGCCACCACGGGTGCGGGCCGGCCCCCGGCGACACCATCGCGGTGGACAGGTGCTGGAAGAACACGGCGTTGGTGATCAGCGCGATCAGCCGCAGCAGCGCCCACGCCGCCACGGCCCCGAGGGCTCCGATGGGCACCGACCACCCGAGCGTGACCAGGACGCGGCGGTTCAGCGTGAAGTCGCCCAGATGGCGGGGCGGCGGCGCGCCGGTGGTGGACGGCGGGGAGTCGTCGACGTTCACCGGGGGATCGTGACCGCCGACGGGTGTACAGCGCAATGATTGCGCTCACGCATTCATTGACGCCGCGGCTGTGTCCTCCGTCACGGGCCGTCGCGACGCGGGTGCGAATGCGCAATCGTTGCCGAATGGCAGAGGTGAAGCAGGCAACGGACTGGGTGGAGCAGCTCGTCGAGCTGCACGTGCTGGCCGAGAACGGGGACGCGGAGGCCGCGCGGAGGGCGGCGGACTGGGTCGCGGAGGATCCGGCGGCGCACGCCCTGTGGACCTCCGTGGAACGCGACTGCGACCGGCTCCGGCGCCCGGAGAGCCGCGGCTGAGCTCGGCACGGTCGCAGGGCCGGCGTGCTCGGCGGGTGACGGCAGCTCGCGCACGAGCGCAATGACCGGAGGGTCGCCTCGGGATGTGCGGGGCCTCGTGGTCACGGCCTCACACGGGGTGGATCGTCGGGTGAGCCCGCCCGGTCGTCGCTGCCGGCCCGCACGACCTCCTCCCGTGGAGGTGAGCCCACCACGAGCCCACCGCCGTCGGCCGGCCCGCGGAGCGTGGGCGGCGGCGCGACGGGCAGCGAGACGACGAGGGTGAGGCCGCCGCCGGGGGTGTCCTCGGCGGTGAGGGTGCCGCTCATGACCTCGGTGAGGCCGCGTGCGACGGACAGGCCCAGCCCGGCCCCGCCGGTCGCCCGGCGGTCGCCGAGGCGCTGGAAGGGCGCGAAGAGCTTCTCGCGCCGCTTCTTCGGCACCCCGGGTCCGGAGTCGACGACCCGCAGCTCGGCGCGGCCCTCGTGGGCACTGGCCCGCAGGACGACCGGGGCGCCGCCGCCGTGCCGCAGGGCGTTGTCGACCAGGTTCGCGACGACGCGTTCGAGCAGCCCCGCGTCGGCGGTCACGGCGGGTAGGTCGCCCGGGATCTCGAGGCGGACCCGGGCGGCGTCGGGCACGCCGAGCAGCGCCCGGGCGGCCACCTCGTCGTAGCCGACCCGTTCGAGCAGCGGCTCGACCGCGCCGGAGGCCAGCCGGGAGGAGTCCAGCAGGTTGTCGACGAGGCCGGTCAGCCGGTCCGCGGACTCCTCGACGGTCTCGAGCAGCTCGGCCCGATCCGTGCCGGACAGCCGGAGCAGGGGATCACGGAGGCTGCCGACCGCCGCCTTGATCGAGGTCAGCGGGGTGCGCAGGTCGTGGCCGACGGCGGACAGCAGCGCCCCACGGGTCTCGTTGATCTCGGCGCGGCGCTGCGCGCGGAGCGCTTCCTCACCCGCGCGCTGGCTGCGCAGCGCGAGCAGGGCCTGCCCGCCGACGGTCTCCAGGAGCCGTCGGTCGTGGGCGGGCAGCGAGCGGCCGGTGCCGATCAGGTGCAGCCCCGGCTCGACGGGGACGTCGACGTCGGCGTCCTCGGGCCGGCCGCACTCCGGCGGTCCCGAGGTGGCGACCCGCCGCCATTCGCCGTCCTCGTGCTCGAGCAGGGCGACGCAGCGCAGCCCGAACGCCTCCCGGACCTTCTGCAGCAGGCGGGGCAGCGGGTCGGCGCGGGTCAGGACGGTGCGGGCGAACGACGCCAGCAGGGCCGCCTCGGTGCGTGCCCGCGCGGCCTGCTCCCCGCGGCGGGCGGCCCGGTCCACGACCAGGGCGACGAGCACGGCGACGATCAGCATCGCCACCACGGTGATCGCGTTCTCCGGTTCGGAGATGGTCAGCGAGTACAGCGGCGGGGTCAGGAAGAAGTTGAGCAGGAGGCCGCCCAGCAGGGCGGCGAGCAGGGCCGGGCCGAGCCCGCCGACCAGGGCCACCACGATCGTGGCCAGGAAGAACAGCACGACGTCCGTCGAGAGCCCGACGATCTCGTCGAGGGACGCGCCGAGCAGGGTCGCGGCGGCCGGGCCCAGCACCGCCAGGACCCAGCCGAGGACGCGCCGGTCGAGCGGGATCGCGCTGTGCAGCCGGGGGAGCCGCAGCGCCGAGGCGCCGGCGGACGCGTGGGTGACCATGTGGACGTCGATCGAGCCCGACTCCCGGATCACGCGGGCCCCGATGCCCTCGTCGAACACCCGGGCCAGCCGGGAGCGCCGCGAGGTGCCGAGCACCAGCTGGGTGGCGTTCACCCCGCGGGCGAACTCGAGCAGGGCGTCGGTGACCCCGCCGGCGCCGCTGTCGCCGACGACGGTGTGGAAGCTGGCCCCGACGTCGTCGGCCAGCCTGCGGAGCGCGTTCGTGGCCCCGACCGGCGCCCCGGCGAGCCCGTCCCCGCGCAGGACGTGCACGGCGAGCAGGTCCGCCTGGCCGGCCCGTTTCGCGATCCGGGTGGCCCGGCGCAGCACGGTCTCCGACTCCGGGCCGCCGGTCAGCGCCACGACCACCCGCTCGCGGGTCTCCCAGGTCTCGGAGATGTGCTTCTCGGCGCGGTGGCGCTGCAGCGCGGTGTCGACCTCGTCGGCCACCCAGAGCAGGGCGAGCTCGCGCAGCGCGATCAGGTTGCCGACCTGGAAGTAGTTGGCGAGCGCGGCGTCGACCTTCTCCGCGGCGTAGACGTTGCCGTGCGCCATCCGCCGGCGCAGCGCCTCGGGGGTGATGTCGACCAGCTCGATCTGGTCGGCGCGGCGGACGAACTCGTCCGGCACGGTCTCCCGCTGCCGGACCCCGGTGATCCGCTCGACGACGTCGTTGAGCGACTCGAGGTGCTGGACGTTGACCGTGGACAGCACGTCGATGCCGGCCGCGAGCAGCTCGTCGATGTCCTGCCAGCGTTTGGCGTTGCCCGACCCGGCGGCATTGGTGTGGGCCAGCTCGTCGACCAGCACCACCTCGGGGCGGCGGGCGAGCACCGCGGCCACGTCGAGCTCGCCGCCGAACCGGGTGGGCCGCCGCGGGACGCTCTCCAGGCCCGCGAGCAGCTCGGCGGTCCTCGCGCGGCCGTGGGTCTCGACGAGCCCGACCACCACGTCCGTCCCGCGCTCCGCGCGGCGGCGGGCCTCGCACAGCATGGCGTAGGTCTTGCCGACCCCCGGTGCGGCACCCAGGTGGATCCGCAGCTCACCGCGTTGGTGCACGGTCCCTCCCGTCGCCCCTCCGGTGGTCACGACCCCACCCCGTCAGTGCGGGACCCGCCCACCGCGCTCACCCGCCGGGCCGCTGCGCGGCGGCCACCGCCAGGTTGAGCCCGGTGACGTTCACGGTCGGCTCGCCCAGGAACCCGAGTATGCGCCCGTCGGTGGCCTGCGCGACGAGGTCCCGGACCCGGCCGACGGGCAGCCCGGTGACCCGCGCGACGCGGTCGACCTGCAGGGCGGCGTAGGCCGGGCTGATGTCCGGGTCGAGTCCGGACGCCGAGGCGGTGACCGCGTCGGTCGGCACGGTCTCGGGCGGGACGCCCTCCCGCTGCGCGATCAGCGCACGCCGCCGCGAGACCGCGTCGAGCAGGTCCTGCGAGTCACCGGCCTCGTTGGAGCCGCCGGAGGTCCTGGTGTCGGCCGGGCCGAGCACGTCCTCGGACGAGGCTGCGGGCCGGGTGTGGAAGTACGGGTCCGCGGCGGGGTCGGCGGGAACCGGGTCGACACCGATCACCGAGGACCCGACGACGGTGCCGTTCCGGGTGACCAGCGAGCCCTCCGCACCCCCGGAGAGCCCGGGGATCCGCGAGACGCCCCAGACGACGAGCGGGTAGACGATGCCGCAGAGCAACGTGAGGAGGATCAGCAGCCGCAGACCGGTCCCGGTCTGCCTGCGCAGTGTGGAGAGCATCAGAGTCCCGGGATCAGACGGACGAGGAGGTCGATGAGGAAGATGCCGAGGAAGGGCGTGACGACGCCGCCGAGGCCGTAGACCAGCAGGTTGCGGCGCAGCAGGCCCGACGCCGAGCGGGGCCGGTACCGCACGCCGCGCAGCGCCAGCGGGATCAGCACGACGATGATCAACGCGTTGAAGACGACCGCCGAGAGGATCGCGGACCGCGGCGAGTGCAGGCCCATGACGTTCAGCAGGCCCAGCGACGGGTACAGCGCGGCGAACATCGCCGGCAGGATCGCGAAGTACTTCGCCAGGTCGTTGGCCACGGAGAAGGTGGTCAGCGCGCCGCGGGTGATCAGCAGCTGCTTGCCGACCTCCACGACGTCGATCAGCTTCGTCGGGTCGGAGTCGAGGTCGACCATGTTGCCGGCCTCCTTGGCCGCGGCCGTCCCCGTGTCCATCGCGACGCCGACGTCCGCCTGCGCGAGCGCGGGCGCGTCGTTGGTGCCGTCGCCGGTCATCGCGACCAGCCGCCCGCCCTCCTGCTCCCGGCGGATGTAGGCCATCTTGTCCTCGGGCGTCGCCTCGGCGAGGTGGTCGTCGACGCCCGCCTCCGCCGCGATCGCCCGCGCGGTGCGGGGGTTGTCGCCGGTGACCATCACCGTGCGGATGCCCATGGCGCGCAGCTCGGCGAACCGCTGCGCGATCCCCGGCTTGACCACGTCGGACAGCCGGATGACGCCGAGGACCCGGTCGCCCTCGGCGACGACGAGCGGGGTGGCACCCTCGTCGGAGACGGCGTCGACCAGCCGGTCGACCTCGCCGCTCTGCACGCCGGTCGCCGCGAGCACCGCGGACGCGGCGCCCTTGCGGATCCGGCGGCCGTCGATGTCCAGGCCGGACATCCGGGTCCGGGCGGTGAAGGGCACGAACTCCGCCCTGGCCTCGTGGGCCGAGGCCTCCGGTGCCAGCCCGTACTCCCGTGCGCACAGGGCGACGACGCTGCGGCCCTCCGGGGTCTGGTCGGCGAGGCTGGACAGCCGCGCCGCCTCGGCCAGTTCCCGCGGCCCCGCCCCGCCCGTCGGGATCAGCTCGGTGGCCTGCCGGTTGCCGAAGGTGATGGTGCCGGTCTTGTCCAGCAGCAGCGTGTCGATGTCGCCCGCGGCCTCGACGGCACGGCCGGACCTGGCGAGCACGTTGCGTTGCACCAGCCGGTCCATCCCGGCGATGCCGATCGCGGAGAGCAGGGCGCCGATCGTCGTCGGGATGAGGCAGACCAGCAGGGCCACCAGGACGACGACGGACTGCGGGCCGCCGGCGTAGGCGCTCATGGGCTGCAGCGCGACGACGGCGAGCAGGAAGATGATCGTCAGCGCCGCCAGCAGGATCGTCAGGGCGATCTCGTTCGGCGTCTTCTGCCGCCGCGCGCCCTCGACCAGCGCGATCATCCGGTCGACGACGCTCTCGCCCGGCGTGGTCGTGATCTCCACGACGATGCGGTCGGACAGCACGGTCGTCCCGCCGGTGACGCCGGAGCGGTCGCCGCCGGCCTCGCGCACGACCGGCGCGGACTCACCGGTGATCGCCGACTCGTCCACGGTCGCGATGCCCTCGACGACGTCGCCGTCGCCGGGGACGGTCTCCCCGGCCTCGACGACGACCCGGTCCCCGACGCGCAGCTCCGCGGCACCCCTGGTGGTGCCGTCGAGCAGCCGCGCGACGGTGTCCCGCTTGGTCCTGCGCAAGGTCTCGGCCTGGGCCTTGCCGCGGCCCTCGGCGACGGCCTCGGCCAGGTTCGCGAACAGCACCGTGAACCACAGCCAGGCGGCGACGAGCCAGCCGAAGAGCGTCGGCTGCCGGACCGCGTCCAGCGTGACCAGCACGGACCCGGTCCAGACGACGAACACGACCGGGTTGCGCAGCTGGGCCTTCGGGTGGAGCTTGCGCAGCGCGTCGGGCAGCGAGGCCCACAGCTGCGCGGGCCGGAACGCGCCGGCCTTCACCGCGGAGCGGGCGGAGGAGGTCTCCTCGGCCCTCCGTTCGAGGGTGGGGGTGGTCATGCGAGTGCCTCCGCGAGCGGACCCAGGGCGAGCGCCGGGAAGAAGGTGAGGGCGGCGACGAGGAGCAGGGTGCCGCCGACGAGGACGCCGAAGAGCGGCTCGTCCGTGGGCAGCGTCCCGGCTCCTGCCTCGACGCGCTTCTGCTGCGCCAGCGAGCCTGCGAGCGCGAGCACGGCGAGGATCAGCACGAAGCGGCCGAACAGCATCGCCAGCCCCAGCGCGGACTGGAAGAAGTCGCCGGTCACCGTGAGGCCGGCGAAGGCGGACCCGTTGTTGTTGGCGGCGCTGGCGAACGCGTAGAGGACCTCGGTGAAGCCGTGGGCGCCGTCGTCGTTCAGGGCGTCGAGGGTGCTGGGCAGGGCGATCGCCAGGCCCGCGCCCAGCAGCACGACGGCGGGCATCACCAGCATGTAGACCGCGGCCGCGGTGACCTCCCGCTGGCCCAGCTTCTTGCCGAGGTACTCGGGCGTGCGCCCGACCATCAGGCCGGCGAGGAACATCGCGACGATCGCGATCACCAGGATGCCGACCAGCCCGACCCCGACACCGCCGGGTGCGACCTCGCCGAGCAGCATGTTCAGCAGGGTCACCCCGCCCGCGCCGCCCGTGTAGCTGTCGTGCAGCGAGTTGACCGCGCCCGTGGACGTCCCGGTGGTCGAGACCCCGAAGAGGATCGACGTGGGGATGCCGAAGCGGACCTCCTTGCCCTCCAGCGCGCCGCCCGCGGCGAGGGTGGCCGGGCCGTTGGGGTGGGTCTCGGCGAACCACGCCACGGCGAGCAGGGCACCCCACAGCACCCCCATGACCGACAGCAGGACGGTGCCCTGGCGGCGGTTGCCGACCATGGTGCCGAAGGTGCGGGTCATGGCGACCGGGATCACGAGCATCAGGAAGGTCTCGAGCAGGTTCGACAGGGCGTTCGGGTTCTCGAACGGGTGCGCGGAGTTGGCGTTGAAGATCCCGCCCCCGTTGGTGCCGAGCATCTTCACGGCCTCCTGCGCGGCCGTCGGCGCCAGGGGCAGGGTGTGCGTCGACCCGTCGACCCCGGTCACGTCCGCACCCGAGCGCAGCGACATCGTCACCCCCGTGAGCAGCAGCAGGACCGCGCCGACGAACGCCAACGGCAGCATGATCCGGACGGTGGCGCGCGTGAGGTCGACCCAGAAGTTGCCGATCCGGTCCGTCCCCGAGCGGACGAAGCCGCGGACCAGCGCCGCGGCGACGGCGAGGCCGACGGCGGCGGACAGGACGTTCTGGACCGTCAGCCCGGCCATCTGCACCGTGTTCCCGAGGACCTGCTCGGGGACGTAGGACTGCCAGTTCGTGTTGGTCACGAACGAGATCGCGGTGTTGAACGCCACCGCGGGCTCGACGGCACCGCGACCGGAGGACAGCGGCAGCAGGGGCTGGAGCCGCTGCAGCAGGTAGAGCAGCACGACCGAGACGAACGAGAAGCCGAGCACGCCGGCGGCGTAGGTGGGCCAGCGCTGGCCGGAGCGGGCGTCGACCCGGACGAGCCGGTAGAGCGCGGCCTCGATCCGCCAGTCCTTCTCGCTCGTGAACACCGTGGCCATGTAGTCGCCGAGCGGGGCGTAGCAGGCCGCGAGCAGCACCAGCAGCAGCGCGACCTGCAGGAGGCCGGCGAGGGTGTCGTCCACGTCAGAACCTCTCCGGCCGCACCAGGGCCACCACGAGGTGGACGAGCAACGCGAGCGCCACGACCCCGCCCACCACGTTCGTCACGAGGTCGGCGGTACTCACAGGCGCTCCAGACCGCGCAGGCACAGCACCAGGACGGCGAACCCGCCGAGCAGCAGCAGTGCGTAGAGCACATCGGCCACCGGACAACTCCTCACACTCGGCCGCCGGACCCTCCGGCGAGACCGACGGCGAGTCTGGGCCGGGCCGGGAGCGGTGTGGGGACTCCGAACAGGACCTTGACGTCCCGCCGCCCGATCTTGACGCGATCTTGACGGCCCGAGACGCGTGCTGTCGTTCGTCACCTGTGCAGGACGGGGTCCGGGACGCATGACCAGCGTCACCCTGCAGTCCGTACCCGGGTACGGGCTTACCGTCGTCCCCGAGAGGAACGTGGTGGTCGACGTCCGGGTGCCGGCGGAGAGGGCCGGCGTCCTCGACGGCCTGGTCGAGCAGGCCCGGCGGACCCGCGCGGCGCGGCCCCACCGCGGCAGGGCGATCGGCGCCGTCGACGAGCGGCGGGACGGAGGACCACGTGAGCGGGACCGGGAGCAGCACCGCCGGCGCCGGCCTGGTGGCACGGATGGAGCGCCACCAGGTCCCGATCTACGTCGGCGCCATCGTGGCGGGCCTGCTGGTGGGGTCGGTCGCCCCCGGCGCGGGGGCGGGCCTGGAGATCGCGATCAACCCGGTCCTGGGCCTGCTGCTCTACGTGACCTTCCTGCAGGTCCCCGCGCGGGCGCTGCTGCGGTCGCTGCGAGCCGGGCGGTTCCTCGGCGCGGCGCTGGCGGTGAACTTCGTGGTCGTCCCGCTGGTCGTCGCCGCGCTGGTCGGGTTCCTGCCCGCCGACCAGGGCGTGCGCCTCGGGGTGCTGCTCGTGCTGCTCGCGCCCTGCGTGGACTACGTGATCGTGTTCTCCGGGCTCGCCGGGGGCAGCAGCGACCGGCTCCTGGCCGCCACCCCGCTGCTGCTGATCGCGCAGATGCTGCTGCTGCCGCCCTTCCTGCTGCTGTTCCTCGGGCCGGGGCTGGCGGAGGTCGTCGACGTCGGCCCGTTCGTCGAGGCCTTCCTCGTCCTGATCGTGATCCCGCTGGCCCTGGCCTGGCTGACCCAGGCCTGGGCCGCCCGGCACCGGACCGGGACGACGGTCGTCGGTGCCGCCGGGGCGCTGATGGTGCCGCTGATGGTGGCGACGCTGCTCGTCGTGGTCGCCTCGCAGGTGCCGAAGGTGGGCGGCGACCTGTCCGCCGTCGCCGCCGTCGTGCCTTCCTACGTGGTCTTCCTGGTCGTGATGGTGCTCCTCGGGACCGTGGTCGCGCGCCTGTTCCGTCTCGGCCCGGCGGAGGGACGCGCGATCGTGTTCACCGGGGCCACCCGCAACTCCCTGGTCGTGCTGCCGCTCGCGCTCGCCCTCCCGGACGCCTTCGCCGTGGCCTCGGTCGTGGTCGTCACGCAGACCCTCGTCGAGGTCGTGGGCATGGTCGTCTCCGTGCGGGTCGTCCCCCGGCTCCTGCGGACACGGGGCTGAGGCGCCTTCGCCGGGGCGCGGTGCTCGAGGCCCGTGCAGGGCCGGTGAAGGCGCCGTGAAAACCCCACGTGCTCGACCTGCGCAGCCGGGACGGCGTGCACCTGGCCTTCGGGCACGGCATCCACCAGTGCCTGGGGCAGCAGCTGCCCCGCGTCGAGATGCGGGTCGCCCTCCCCGCGCTCGTCGCCCGCTTCCCCACGCTGCGCCTCGCCGTACCGGCCGACGAGGTCCGGCGCCTACCCGGCCCGCTGGGTCGGCCGGACGAGTCGCACGAGCTCGTGCCGTGTCGACGTACCGGTCTTGGCGTAGGCGTTCGAGAGGTGGAACGCCACGGTGCTGCGCGTGACGAAGAGCTCCTTCGCGATCTGCGCGTAGCTGAGCCCGTCGAGCAGGAGAGCCGCCACCTCGCGTTCCCGGTCGGACAGGGGGGCGAGGGGGTCGTCCGCGGCCGGGCCGTGGTCGGCCGCGGGCAGCAGGGCCGAGGCGTAGGGCGCGGCTCCGAGCGCGAGGAGGGCGCGTTCCGCGCGGGTCCGTGTCTCGGCGGCCCCGGGGTGACCGTCGCGGGCGGCGGCGTTCGCGGCGTCGACCCACAGCAGGGCCTCGAACGAGAGGAGGTCCGGGAGCCCGTCCCGGGCCGTGGCGCCGAGGTGGTCGGCGACGGGGGTGCCGCGGGCGCTCCGGGCGAGCGCGCGGAGCCAGTCGATCGCTCCGGTGCGCCACGCTCCGCCCGTGCGGTTCGCGAGCTCGTCGGCCCAGCCGTCGGTGCCGTCGGGGTCGCCCGCCCAGGCGGCGGCGATGCCCATGGCGAGCAGCCAGAGGTGGGGGACGACCCCGCCGGCCTGCGTGCGGGGGTCGCCGAAGTCCGCGGTGCGCCGGGCGAGCCAGTCTCGCCGTCGTGCCGCGGTGCCGGCGAAGGCGAGGGCGGCGACGTCGGCGATGTCGCCGGCGTGGAGGACGGAGGGGAGCGGCCCGGCGAGCCGGGCGTCCCGGCTGTCCGCGAGGGGCGTGTCGAGGTCCGCGCCGCTCGCGATCGCGGCCAGCGGAACGGTCGCCGCGACGAGGGGATGCGGGACGTCGCGCGGCGCGGACCGCGCCAGGCCGATGGTGATGGAGGCGCGTCGCCAGTGGCCCCCCGTCCACTGGGCGAAGCCGAGGAGGGCGTGGAAGGCGCCGTCGCCGAGATCCATGGTCCCGTCGTTGATCTGGTCCGTGACGACGGTCAGGTCGTCGACGGCCTTGGTGGTGGATCCGGTCAGGGCGTAGGCCGAGCCGCGCCACGCCAGCCGGATGCGCCCGTCCGGTGAGGCCGCGAGGGTGGCGCGGTCGGTGGACATGGCGTCGTGGAAGCCCCAGAGATCGCGGCCGGGGGCCGTGGTGGTTTGCACGGCCTGGCCGTAGGCGAAGGTGAAGAGGGCGCGGAGCGCGGGGTCCTGCACGGCGGAGTCCGCGGCCTCCTGCAGCGGGACCAGCGCTTCGCCGGCGGGCCGGCCCGCGCCGATGGCCGTCCAGCCGCGCAGCACCCGTGCCCGGTAGGCGTTGAGCGGGTCGAGGGCGGCGAGGTCGGCCGGGCCGAGCGGGTCGAGGACGGCCGCGGCCTGCACCCACTGCTTGGCGGCCGTGAGCCGCATGGCGGCGACGACCCGGCGCTGGGCACTCGACGCCGCGTCGGGGTCGGCCCCGTCGACGCCGTGCCCGTCCCCGTCGTCGTGGGGGCCCTGGTCGTGGGCCAGGACCGCCTCGAAGTCGGCGTCGAGCTCGCGCCGCCGCCGCGCGGCACCGCCGGCGGTGACGCTCGCGGCCAGGCGCCGGAACCGCGTCGCCTCCCGGAACAGGGCCCGCTGGTGGAGCTGGTCGGCGTGCCGCTCGAGATCGTCGGCGAGCCCGTCGTCCGGGCCGGGGATCGCGGCGAGGCGGTGGCGCAGCCGCGCGCCGGCGTCGGTGACGCGGGCGGCCGCGGCCCGGTGCAGCCGGCGTCGGACGGGAGTGGGGATCAGCTCGTACACGGCCGCCCGGATGACGGCGTGGGAGATGCGCGCCCGCGCGAGGGCCGAGGTCCGGTCGATCACGACGAGACCCGCCTCGCGGAGCACGACGACCGCGCCGTCGACGTCGTCGATGCCGCCGACCGCGGCCGCCGTCGGGAGGTCGGTCCAGGCGTCGCCGAGGACGGCGAGGGTGTGGAGCAGCCGGGCCGCGCCCGGTGCGAAGGTGGTGACGCGGGTGTGCAGCGCGGCGGCCAGGTCGACGGGCGCGGGGAGCTCGCCGCGGGCGGCCAGGGCGGTCAGCTCCGGGACGGAGTGCTCCTGGAGCAGCGCGCGGATGTGCAGCGGGTTGCCGCTGGTGTGGGCACGCAGCTGCCGGGCGAGGTCGGCGGGGGCGGTGGGGTCGTGCGCGGCGACGAGGGCGGCGGCCGCCTCGTCGTCGAGTCCGTCGAGACGGACGAGATCGGTGACCGACCGTCGCCAGGCCGGGTGGCGCCTGCCGAGCGGCCGGTGCGCGGCGAGCACCAGCAGTCGGTCACCCGCGGCGCGCTGGACGAGCGCGGCCACGGTGTCGACGGACTCGGGGTCGATCCACTGCAGGTCGTCCAGCACCAGGCCGACGGGTCCCCTCGCCAGCAGCGGGTCGACCACCTGCGCGAGCAGCCGCGTCGCCTGCAGGAGGTGGCGGGGCGTCGGCTCGCCCGGGGGGAGTGCGCCCCAGTCGTGCAGGAGCTGGAACCGGTCGTCCTGGGCGCTCTCCTCGCCGTAGGCGCGGAGCACGGAGAAGCCGTCGAGCTGCCCCAGCGCCGCGCGGAGCAGGGTGCTCTTCCCGAAGCCGGCCTCGCCCTCGACGGCCAGGACCCCGGGGCCTCCCGCCCGGGCCGTGGCCGCGGCGGCGTCCAGCGCCTCGAGGATCGGGCCGGGCCACCGCACAGGTCACCTCACGACGAGAACTGTCCATTCCGGCTAGGTACGTGCGACTGGGCCGCGCCCACACTCATCCTATCCGCGACGAACGCGCACACACCACGATTCGAGGTGCAGCATGAACCCCGTCAAGATCGTGATCGGCTTCGTTCCCTTCCTGTTGCTCACCGTTGTCGGGCACTGGCTGCCGATCGGTTGGGCNGGCCCCCCCCGTCGTCGTGATCGCGATCACTGCGCGCGGCGGCCTCACGATGCTCCCGGTCGCCCAGGCCGTGATCCTCGTCGGCTTCGCGCTCCTGGGATTTCTCGCCGGGGCGTCCGTCTCGGCATTCCTCGGCGTGTACGGGCGGGGCCTCGCGTCGCTGGTCCTGGGTCTGTTCATCGTCCTGACCGCCACGTCGACGCCGTTCACCGCGCAGTTCGCCCGGGAGGCGGTGCCGCCGGCCGAGTGGGGCAACCCGCTGTTCGTCGAGGTCAACCGGAAGCTGAGCCTGGCGTGGGGCGCCGTCGTGCTGGTCCTGGGCGCCTGTCACGTCCTCGGCGCATTCCTCGACGCACAGCACGTCCACCCCGTGCTCGCGCTGCTCGTCGACTGGGTCGTGCCCATTCTCGCGTTCGTGCGCGTCATTTCCTACACCCGCCGAATCGCGGCGCAGCACTCGTCGCCGTCGGTCCGACCGTCATCCCACGGATGACCCGCTCCCGAGAGGAAACAGTCATGTCCGTCGTCTCCGATACGGCTCTGACGGTCGAGCAGCTCGACCGCCGGGGCACGACCTCGCACGAGGTGTACACCGCCGGCTTCTACGAGGGCGACCGAGACTTCAGCGTCCGCACGTTGTTGGGGAAGGCCACCCGGGGTGGCGCCGACATCGGCGAGGTGCTGGCCACCATCGCGGGTGTGAAACCGAAGGACGACGCCGGGTGGTTCGCCGCCTGGGTGGCCCTGGGCGACCGCATCGCAACCATCGCCGCCACGAGCGCCCAGGGTGGTCACCGGGTCAGCGCGGCCCGCGCCTACCTGCGGGCGGCCAACTACTACGCGGTCGCGGTGAACGCGATCGACGGCCTCGACAGCACCGAGCAGCTGCTGCCGACCTTCCGCGCCCACCGCGCCGCCTGGGAGGGGTTCCTGGCGAACACCCGGTGGCCGGTCGAACGGGTCGACATCCCCTACGAGGGCACCAGCATGCCGGGCTGGATCTTCCGTCCCGACGCCTCGACCGCGGCACGACCGACGCTGGTCATGAACCTCGGCAGCGACGAGGCGATCACCGGCGTGTGGAGCGAGGGCGCGGAGGGCGCGCTCGAGCGCGGCTACAACGTCCTGCTGTTCGAGGGGCCCGGCCAGCAGTCCATGCTGTTCGAACGCGGCATCCCGTTCCGCCACGACTGGGAGAAGGTCCTCACCCCGGTCGTCGACTTCCTCGTCGCCCGCGACGACGTCGACACCGACCGGATCACCCTGTACGGGGTGAGCCAGGCCGGCTACTGGGTGCCGCGTGCGCTCGCGTTCGAGCACCGCTTCGCCGCGGCGATCGCCGACGGCGGCGTCGTCGACGTCGCCCGCTCCTGGTACCAGCACATCCCGCACCGGATCCTCGCCGCCTACCTGAAGGGCGACAAGGAGCGCTTCGACAAGGAGATGGAGCTCGCCTTCCACCTGCCCGGCACCCGGGCGGGCAGGCTGGCCTGGGCCTTCCGCTCCCGCCCCTACGGGGTCGGCGGCTACTCCGCCGCGCTCGACGAGGTGGCCAAGTACGACCTGACCGAGGTCGCCGGCCGCATCACCACGCCCCTCTACGTCATCGACGCCGACGGCGACCAGTTCTTCGCCGGACAGCCCGCAGAGCTCGCCGCGCTCGTGCCCGGCTCGACCCACGTCCGCTTCACCCAGGCCGACGGCGCCAGCTACCACTGCCAGCCCCTGGCCCGCGAGCTCACCGAGCAGCGCATGTTCGACTGGATGGACGAGCAGATCCGCTGAACTCCCCAGAGCGGCGCGGACGGGTCTCGACGGCTGCCATTCATCGGCGGCTGCAAGCCCTACGTCCCGCTCGCGCGTCGGTGAGGTGGCGCCGGTGCGGGCGGTGCCGAGGACGCGCTGAAGACAGGCGTCATCGGCGGCGGGACGGGACCCGGGACTCGTTGCGCGGGCTGCACGGGACACCGGGCAGCCCTCGCGTTCGGAGGGGTCTCGCGCACGAGGGCTGCTCACCCACGGTTCACGCCCACGGCCATGGTCGGCGAGAAGTTCACCCGCGCTGACGAAGCGTGAACTACGTATGGACAGCGCACAGGTGCTTCGCCCGCGTGTCGCCCCGCAGGAGACGTCGAATTCCCGGCCGGCACTCCGGGCAAGTCCTGGCGGCCAGAAGGGTGATCACGGTCCCGCCACGGAGGAGACCGCCACGGCTGTCGCGGGTGTACGAACGTCGCAGATCTGGTGCGGCTGCCGCTACCCCACGCTCGTCGGTCCTGGCGTGCCGACGATCCGACTGCGCGCTCGACAAGTCGCGCAACTGTCGTACCACGCTCCGACTGCGACGGAGCAGACTGTGCCTGTGGATCAGCACGAGGCCCGCCCGCGCATACCGGCCGATCCGGCACCCGGGTCGGCGCCTGTGGAGTCGGCGCCGGTGGAGTCGGCGCCCTCGGACAGCCGGCCCGCGCATCCCGCGGCGCACTCCCGGGGCCTCGCGGGGCTGGTGCTCGGCGCACTGGGCATCGTGTTCGGAGACATCGGCACGAGCCCGCTCTACGCCGTCCAGACGGTGTTCTCGATCGACGACAACGCCGTCAGTCCGACGGTGGAGGACGTCTACGGGGTCGTGTCGCTGATCTTCTGGTCGGTCACGATCGTCGTCACGATCAAGTACGTGACCCTGGTGCTGCGCGCGGACAACGACGGCGAGGGCGGGATCATGGCGCTCGCCGCGCTGGTGCGCACCGTGTCGAGGCCGTTCGCGCGGCGGGCGGCGGTGGGGCTCGCGCTGGGGGTGGTGGGGGCCTCGCTGTTCTACGGGGACTCGCTGATCACTCCGGCGATCTCGGTGTTGTCGGCCGTCGAGGGGCTGGAGGTGGCGCGTCCGGAGCTGACCGAGCTCGTGCTGCCCGTCGGGGTCGCCATCCTGGCGGTCCTGTTCGTGGTGCAGCGCTGGGGCACCCACCGCGTCGGCCGGCTGTTCGGTCCGGTGATGGTGGTCTGGTTCCTGACTCTGGCGGTGCTGGGGGTGCCGCACATCGTGACGCACCCCGGGGTGCTGCTCGGGCTCTCGCCCACCTACGTGTTCTCCTTCGTCGTGGACCACCCGTACACGGCCTTCATCGCGATGGGGGCGGTCGTGCTGGTGATCACCGGTGCGGAGGCCTTGTACGCGGACATGGGGCACTTCGGGCGCCGGCCGATCCGCCTGGCCTGGTTCTCGCTCGTCTTCCCCGCCCTGATCGTCAACTACCTGGGCCAGGCAGCCCTGATCCTCGACGATCCCGGTGCGATCGACAATCCCTTCTACCTGCTGGCGCCGGGCTGGGCGCGGCTGCCGCTGGTCGTGCTGGCCACGCTCGCCACGGTGATCGCCTCGCAGGCGGTCATCTCGGGGGCGTTCTCGGTGTCCCGGCAGGCGGTCCGGCTCGGCTACCTGCCGCCGCTGACGGTGCGTCACACCTCGACGCGGGAGAGCGGCCAGATCTACGTTCCCGTGGTGAACTGGCTGCTGTTCGCCGGGGTGCTGATCCTGATCGTGACGTTCGGGTCGTCGGCCCGGCTCGCCACCGCCTACGGGCTCGCGGTGACCGGCACGCTGCTGCTGACGACGACCCTGCTGCTCATCTACGCCGGTACGGCGTGGCGCTGGCCGTGGTGGCGGATCGCGCTCGTGGCCGTCGTGTTCGGCGGGCTGGAGTCGCTGTACTTCGCGGCGAACCTGACCAAGATCGCCCACGGCGGGTGGTTGCCGGTGCTGGTCGCGGTCGTCGTGGTCACCGTGATGGCGACCTGGCAGCGCGGTCGTCGCATCGTCACCGCCCGGCGTGCCGAGCTGGAGGGCCCGCTCGCGGAGTTCGTGGAACGCATGCGGGTCGAGCGGATCCCCCGGGTGCCCGGCGTGGCGGTCTTCCCGCATCCGACGAGCGAGACGGCGCCGCTGGCGCTGCGGGCCAACGTCGAGTTCAACCACGTCCTGCACGAGCGGGTCGTGATCGTGTCCGTCGTGTCCGAGAACGTCCCTCACGTGCCGCCGGCCGAGCGCGTGACCGTGGACCAGCTCGGGCCGCACGACGACGGCATCGTCCACGTCGCCGCACGATTCGGTTTCCAGGACGAGCAGGACGTCCCGGCCGTGCTCCGGCTCGCCTGCGGGCACGCCGCGGAGCTCGACTTCGATCCCGCGGACGCGTCCTACTTCCTGTCCCGGATGACCTTGGAGCGCGGATCGCAGGCCGGGATGCACCGCTGGCGCAAGCGGTTGTTCATCGGGCTCGCCCACAACGCGGCCACTCCCGCGGGGTACTTCAAGCTGCCCGTGGACCGTACCGTCGTCATGGGGTCGCGGGTCGAGCTGTGACGGCGCTGTCGGTCCGGCGTGCCAGGCCGCCCGGGTCGAGCCCGCGGCAGCCTCGGCGATCCCGGTAGGCAGCGTCCTCGGTCCCGAGGTGTCCGCGGAAGCGGTCAGCGGATGACCTTGGTGATGATCGCCGTGAAGCGGAGCAGTTGGATGCGGACGACGGGGCCCTCTGGGCCGCGGATGATCGCCGGCGCCGGTTCTCGAGCCGCGACGAGCGAAGGCTGCCAGTTCAGTCCGGGAAGTTCGCGACGGAGCGCGTGGGGAAGCGCTGTCGTGAGTCGCCCGGCGATGTCGCGACGACTGCCGGCGGCGACGAGGTCGACGTCCTCGGAAAGGCGCCCGTCGGGGATGGCGACGGGCCAGGGCCGTTTCCGCCGATGAAGACGACCTCGTCGGTCGCCTCGGCGCTGATGGCGGCGAGGAGGTGCGAGATCAGGCGGTCGCGCAGGACCTGGGACTCGTCGACGCCGAAGGTCCGTGCGACGTCCTGGAGTTCGTCGGGGTCGAGCACGTCAGGTCCCGTGGGCGGTGAGGGCGTCGTCGAGTGCGCGGCGCGCTGATACCCATCAGAGCGCTGTCCGCGATGTGTCCACCTGTCCCGGCCACCCCGAGTGCAACGGCTTCCAGAGATGGCCTGACTCGCTGCTTCCCAGGGGCCGTCGGCGGCGCCGTACGACCGACGGCTCGCGTTCTCCATCAACCAGGCGGTTGACGTTCGTTGGGGGGCGGCCTAGGATCGTCAACCTAATGGTTGAGGTTTGGGGGCCGAGATGGGGGACCCGCTGTCGAAGGTGTTCGCGGCTCTCGCCGATCCGACCAGGCGCGACCTGGTGGCGCGGCTGACCGAGGGCGACGCCACGGTGGGGCAGTTGGCGGCGCCGTACCGGGTGAGCGTGCAGGCCATCTCCAAGCACCTCAAGGTGCTCGAGAAGGCCGGTCTGGTCAGCCGTTCCGCGGAGGGGCACCGCAGCCCGGTGCACCTGGAGGCGGAGGTCTTCGACCTGATGACGAAGTGGATCGAGCGCTACCGGCAGCGGGCCGAGGCCCGCTACCGGCGGCTGGACGCCGTGCTGGCGGAGATGGACGACGACGAGGAGGCCGGGCACCGCCCGGCGGGTGAGGAGATGGCATGAACGACACGATGACGAGCGCGACGATCGAAGCCGATCCGGCGGTCCCGATCATTCGCATCACGCGGGACTTCGCGGCCACCCCGGCCCAGCTGTTCCGGGCGCACACCGACCCGGAGCTCTTCGTCCGGTGGGTCGGCCCGGACGGGATGACGACCACCCTGGACCGCTGGGACGCCACCACCGGCGGCAGCTGGCGCTACGTCGCCACCCGGGAGGGCATGGAGTTCGGCTTCCACGGCTGCTTCCACGAGGTCCGGCCGGACCGGATCGTGCAGACCTTCACCTGGGAGGGCGACCCGGACGGGGTCGCGTTGGAGACGCTCACCTTCGAAGACCTCGGCGGCGGCCGCACCCGGCTGCGCGCACAGTCGCTGTGCGACAGCTTCGAGGGCCGGGACGCCTGGCTGCGCAGCGGGATGGAGGTCGGTGTGGACCAGGGCTACGCCAAGCTGGACGCCCTGCTCGCCAGCGGTCAGATCGCCGGGACCGCCGAAGGAGCCGAGGCATGACCCTCCCCGCAGACCCGGCCGAGCGTCATCGCGTGGTGACCGCCGGGTTCACCGCTCGGGTGCGGGGCGCGTCCGACTGGGACGCGCCGGCCCCGGTGCCCGGCTGGCGTGCCCGGGACGTGGTCGGGCACCTGGTCGAGTGGTTCCCGGATTTCCTGGAGAGCGCGACCGGGCTGGTGCTCGACCGCGGCCCGTCGCCGGAGGAGGACCCGGTGGCCGCCTGGCAGGTGCACGCCGACGCGGTGCAGCGGCTGCTCGACGGACCGGAGGTGGCCACCCCGTTCCGGCACCCGATGGTGGGGGAGATGCCGCTGCCGGTCGCGGTCGACCGGTTCTACATCTCCGATGTCTTCATGCACACCTGGGACCTGGCCCGCGCCACCGGCCAGGACGAGCGGCTCGACCCGCAGACCTGCGCCGACCTCCTCGCCGGGATGGAGCCGATCGAGGAGCTGCTGCGGTCGTCGGGGCAGTACGGGCCCCGGGTGCCGGTCCCGGACGACGCGGACGTGCAGACCCGTCTGCTCGGCTTCATCGGTCGCGACCCGCTGCGTGGCACGCCATGACGTTCACGTCGTCGCCTACGCCTCGTTGCCCGAAGTACTCGTTCCAGGCGTTGATGAACAGCAGGGCACCGAGGGAGGCGAGGGCACGACGAGGGCGGAGCAGAGGTTGGGCAGCACGACCCCGGCGATCGTGTCGAGCGTTCCGAGCTGGTTGAGCAGGACGTAGTCGGACAGCATCGTCACCTGGAACGGGACGAGCCAGGTTGCGACGAACAGCAGGTGGCGCGTCCGGGCGAAGCGGAAGCCCAGGCGGCGAAGGCGTAGCCGGCGAGTAGTCCGTCATCTTGTCGAGCGCTCGTGCGCGTCCAGGTTTCGCCGACGTTTGTCGGACGCAACGAAGCGTGGCGATTGCGACATCGCCAAGGCTCCGGTGGGAAGCCGGGATGCCGAAGGATGTGTGGTGCAGAGCGTTCATGTCGATCTTCGGCTCTGTTCACCGTCGATGCCCGATCTCGTCGGTTCGGTCCCTTTATCTGCCAGAGTCCGTCGCCACCCGAAAGAGGGATCTGTGACCACCTCTGACGCTTCCCACCACACCCCCGCGACTGCTTCCAGGACCGAAGCCGGCCTGAACCGACGAGCCTTGCTGCGCAACTCCGCAGCCGTCGGCCTGGGCATCGCCCTGTTCGGCAGTATCGACGCGATCGCGGGTCGTCCGGCGTTCGGCGCGCCGACCCGCGCAGCCTCCGGGTACGGGCCGCTGGTAGCGGATCCCCGCAAGCTGCTGTCACTGCCCGAGGGCTTCAGCTACAAGATCGTTGCCGAAGCGGGCGTCACCCGCCTGACCGACGGCGGCGAGCCCACGCCGAGCGACACCGACGGGACCGCGGCGTTCACGGTCAGGGACCGAACCGTCCTGGTGAACAACCATGAGATCGGTGGCGACGAAGCCTTCCCCGTACCTCACCGACCTGGTCTCACCTATGACGAGGGCGCGGCAGGTGGGACCACCAACATCGAGGTGAGCGCCACGGGCGACCGGCTCGCCGAGTACGTCTCCGTCGCAGGAACGCACAACAACTGCGCGGGTGGCGTCACCCCCTGGGGGACCTGGCTGACCTGTGAGGAGACCGAGGACAAGGCCGGCAAGTCCGTCGGCTCCGGAGTCCTGTCCAAGGACCACGGGTTCGTCTTCGAGGTCAGCCCGGTGGGGCAGGAGAACGTCGGCAACAGCCCGGTCCCGCTCACCTTCCTCGGGCGCTTCGCGCACGAGGCCGTCGCGGTCGACCCGAGGACCCTGGCCATCTACCTGACCGAGGACGCCAACGACCCGCACGGCCTGCTCTACCGCTGGATCCCGCCGAAGGGCTTCGAGGGTGGCAAGTGGACCCTGAAGGGCCTCGACGAGGACGCAGGGAGCCTGCAGGCGATGCGCTGCAGCCGCGGCAGCACGCACGTCAAGGACCTGTCGGAGGCGACCACACCCGGTACTCAGTACAAGGTGGACTGGGTCGAGGTGCCGGACAGGCTCGCCGGGACGACCTCGACCCGCAAGCAGTTCGCCGATGAGGCGATCACCCGGAGCCGCAAGTTCGAGGGCGCGTGGTGGGCGGACGGTGGCGCGTACATCGTCGCCAGCTACGCGCGTGCGTCGGACGGCAGCGTCAACGAGCACGACGGGCAGATCTGGTTCTACGAGCCGGGCAAGGAGCGGATCACCCTGAAGACGATCTTCACGGTCAACGCGACGCCGGACCAGGACGGCACCAACTTCGACGGCCCGGACAACATCACCGTCTCCCCGTACGGCGGGGTGATCCTGGCCGAGGACGGCGAGGGCGTGCAGCACCTGGTCGGGGTCACCGACCAGGGCAACTCGTACGCGATGGCCCGCAACGACCTGAACGGCAACGAGTTCGCCGGCCCGACCTTCAGCGGGGACGGGAAGCAGCTGTTCGCCGGCATCCAGTCCCCGGGCCACGTCTTCGCCATCACCGGTCCGTGGCGGCGACCGTCGAACGGGGCCTGAGTGCCGCACGCGCGGGTCGACGTCCGAACGGGCCCGCGCTGCGGCGCGGTGGACACGGCGGTCGCCGCGGTCCCTCGATCCCCCTCGCCGTGGCGTCGAGGTCCTCGCGAGGGGGTGTCAGTCGACGGGCGGGATCGCGACGACCTTGCCGTGGACCTGCCGCGCCTCGGCCTGCTCGTGGATCGCGGGCAGCTCGCTCAGCGGCACGCGACGGGCGATCTCCACGCGCAGTTCACCGCTGTCGACGAGGGCGACGAGGTGCGAGAGCGCGTCCGCGTCGGGGTGGACGAAGATCGTCGCTGCTCGCACCTTCCGCTCGTCGTCGCCGGGTGTCGGCACGGTCGGTGTCGTGGAGACGACCACGCCGCCGTCGCGAACCAGTGGGACCAGGGCGACGAACCCCTCCGCGGTGATCGGGGCCAGGTTGAGTAGCACGTCGACCGGCTCGGTCACCGCGTCGAGCAGTGAGGTGGCCGTGTGGTCGACGATCTCGTCCGCACCGGCCGCCTCGACGACCTCACCGCTGCGCGGGCTCGCCGTGGCGATGACGTAGGCACCGGCACGCTTGGCCAGCTGCGCGGCGTACCCGCCGACCGGACCGCCGGCGCCGTTGATCAGGACCCGCTGACCGGGCTGGAGCTCGCCGGCCTCGAACAGCGCCTGGAAGGCGGTGAGCCCGACCGACGGCAGCCCGGCGGCATCGGCCAGCGGGATGCGCGTCGGAGCCTTGACCACGGCCTCCGCCGGGGCGACGACGTACTGCGCCGCCGAGCCGTCGGCGGCCATGGGGAGGAATCCGACGACCTCGTCGCCGACGGCGAGGCCCTCCACTCCCTCGCCGAGCGCGTCGACCGTTCCGGAGACGTCGTAGCCCGGGATGTGCGGCAGTGTCACCGGGATCGGCAGGAAACCGCCGCGCATGCCGCCGTCGGCCGGGTTGAACGCCGACCCCGCCACCCGGAGGCGCACCTCGCCCGCGCCGGGGACCGGCTCCTCGACGTCCTCGTAACGCAGGACCTCGGGGCCGCCCGTCTCGTGGAACCGCACTGCCTTCATGACGCTCTCCTCAGCGACGTGCTTCGGATTCGAAGCAACTGCGGACGACGCTAACACTGCTTCGAATCAGAAGCAAGTACTTCGAGTTGGAAGCACTGATAGGCTCCGCCCGTGTCCCCCTCGCCGCCGCCACTCGACGCCACGCAGCTCGGCGCGTACTTCGCCCTCATCGAGGCGAGCAGCATGCTGAAACACGCCGTCGAGCAACAGCTGCGCGAGGCCGGGGACCTCAGCTACGTGCAGTTCCAGATCCTGGCCACCCTCGGCGACTCCCCGGCGGGCAGCCGACGGATGACCGATCTCGCCGACGGCGTCGTCTACAGCCGCAGCGGGCTGACCTACCAGGCCCAGACGCTGGAGAAGCGGGGCCTGGTGACCCGCACGCCGTCCCCCGACGACGAACGCAGCGTCGTCGTCACCCTCACCGACGAGGGCCGAGCGGTGCTCGCGAGTGTCTTTCCGGGCCACGTCGCCGTCCTCGACGACCTGTTGTTCGCCGCCCTGTCCCGCTCCGACGTCGAGGCCCTCGCCGACATCCTCGGACGTGCGCGAGACCACATGCGCCGGACGCCGCCGCGCTCGGCCGGACAGCGGCGGCGCAGGAAGACCCCCGAGGAGGACCCGACTCCCAGCCGCCCCCGGTAGACCGACCGAGCCGTCCTGGTCGACACCCACACCGTCGCCCGGTCGACGTCGATGTCACGCCGGCGCAGCGCGGAGAGTCCCCCGCGACGAGCACCGGTGATCATCGTCGGACGAGCATGCCCCGGCTCAGCGAAACGGCTGGTCAAGGGTGGTGCCCCCGGCAGGATTCGAACCTGCGACACCCGCTTTAGGAGAGCGGTGCTCTATCCCCTGAGCTACGAGGGCCTGGCAGCAGCCTACCGGGAGCGGTCAGCTCCGCTGCGTCGCCGTCGGCCTCCCGGCGGGGGCGGCGTGCCGACGGAGCCGGTGCACGCTCACCTCGGGGTGAGCGGTGCCGGTCGTCCCGACGGTCGCCCATCGCTCGCACCCGGCGAGGAAGTCACGGGCGGGCGGGCGCCCCTGATCGGCCAGCCAGATCTCGCCGGTGCCGCAGACGAGCCGGGGGAGCAGGCCGGCGAGGGCGTCGAGGAAATCGTGGCCGTAGAGCACGTCGGCGGCCAGGACGAGGTCCCACGGGGCACCGGCGATCGCCGACCAGGGGTCGGACCAGTCGCACTGCGCCACCTCGAGCCGGATGCCGTTGCGGCGGGCGTTGTGGGCCGCGAAGGCCAGGGCGCCGGGCGCGTGGTCGGTGGCCAGGACCCGGGCCCCGCCCTGCGCCGCGGCGAGGCTCGGCAGGGCCAGGCCGCAGCCGAGCTCGAGAACCCGCGCCCCGGCCACGTCGGCGCGCGCCACGGTCTCCGCGAGCTCGATCCCGCTCGGCCACGGCTGCGCCCAGTAGGGCGGCTCCGTCCCGTCCTTGCCGAAGTTCTGCGCGTAGATCTGGTCGAGCGCGTCGCTGGGGTGGACGAGCTCGATCCGCCCCGTCGGCAGGTCGACGGAACTGTGACCGACCCCGGTCAGACCGGAGGGCACCCCCGCGTCGGGGACGTCGCCGTACAGGGTGAATCCGCTGGTGGCGGAGGGCATGAAACCTCAGGTTCCTCGTTCGGGTGCGGCACCGGGGGCGCCGCCGTTCCCGGCTCCCTGCGCCCGGCGGTAACGACTCGTCGGGCGACCGGGCGGCGCCCCTCGACAACTGCTGTGGTTCCGACCCTACGCGCCTTCGTCCCGGCGGGCGCTCTGCGGCGGAGGTGCGGTCGGACGCGCTTCGGATCCGGGGTGACCCGTCGAACACGCGGCAGGGCCTGAACGCGACCTACCCTGGAACGGTTCGGCTTTCGCGATGCGTAAGGGGGTCTCGGTGCGGTCGGTGCGCGTCGCGCTGCTCGTGCTGGCGCTGGGGGCGTTCGCCCTCGGGACGGGCGAGTTCACCGTCATGGGGCTGCTCCCGGAGGTGGCCGGGGACCTGCACGTCTCGATCCCCGAGGCGGGGCACCTCGTGTCGGCCTACGCGATCGGCGTCGTCGTCGGGGCGCCGCTGCTGATCGCGGCCGCGACCCGGCTGCCGCGCCGCCGGGCGTTGATCGTGATGATCGGGCTGTACGGCGTCGCGCACCTGCTCTCCGCGGTCGCGCCGGGCTACCACCTCGTGATGCTCGGGCGGTTCCTGTCGGGCCTGCCGCACGGCGCGTACTTCGGCATCGCGGCGATCGTGGCGGGTTCGCTCGCGGCGCCCGACCGGCGCGCCCGCGCCATGGCCCTGATGTTCGCGGGCCTCACGGTCGCGAACATCATCGGCGTCCCGCTCTCCACGCTGCTCGGCCAGCTCGTGGGCTGGCGGTGGACCTTCGCGGCGGTCGGGGTCGTCGGGCTGGTCGCCGCTGTCCTCATCCGGTTCGTGGTGCCGGACGTCCGGCCCGAGGGCGGGCGGCCCCGGCTCGCCGACGAGCTGCGGGCCCTGACCCGGCGCCCGGTCTGGCTGACCCTCCTCATCGCGGTCCTCGGCGGGGCGACCCTCTTCGCCAGCTACAGCTACGTCGCGCCGATGCTCACCGAGGTCGCGGGCTACCCGGCCGCCGCGATCACGCTGCTGCTGGCGATGTTCGGGGTAGGGATGACGATCGGCAACTCCCTCGGCGCGCGGTTGGCGGACATCGACCCGATGCGCGCGATCCGCCTGGTCCTGGCCGCCGACGCGGTCGTCGCGCTCGCGCTGGTGCCGGCGATGCACCACCCGGTCAGCGCGGCGATCGTGCTGTTCCTGTTCGCCGTCACGACCTTCTCGCTGATCCCCTCGGCCCAGCTGCGGATCATCGACGGCGCCGCGGGCGCCCCGCACATGGCCGCGGGATCGATGCACGCCGCGTTCAACCTGGCCAACGCGCTCGGCGCCTGGCTCGGCGGGGTGGCGATCGCGCTGGGGTTCGGGTTGACCGCTCCCAACGTCGTCGCGGCCCTCCTCGCGCTTGCCGGCCTCGGCGTCGCGACGGTCTCGGCGATGGTCGAGAAGCGCAGCGCGCAGCGGGAGCCGGTCTCGGCGTAGCACGCACGCCGGCCCCGAACGGCTCCCGGTCCGGAGCCGGTGAGCACGGGGCCCTCTCAGACGCTTCTCAGAACCTCGCGCGAGACTGGCCGCCATGCGAATCCTCGTCGTCGACGACGACCGTGCGGTGCGCGAGTCGCTGCGCCGCTCGCTCGCCTTCAACGGCTACCAGGTCGATCTCGCGAGCGACGGGCTGGCCGCGCTCGAGGCCGTCGACGCGCAGCGGCCGGACGCCATGGTCCTCGACGTCATGATGCCGCGGCTGGACGGGCTGGAGGTCTGCCGGCGCATGCGTGCGGCCGGCGACGAGCTGCCGATCCTCGTGCTCACCGCGCGGGACGCGGTGTCCGACCGGGTCGCGGGGCTCGACGCCGGGGCCGACGACTACCTGCCCAAGCCCTTCGCCCTGGAGGAGCTGCTGGCCCGGCTGCGCGCCCTGCTGCGCCGCCGGACGGCCGACGACATCGCGGCGGCCGCGGGGCAGTCGCAGGTGCTGGAGTTCGCGGACCTCTCGCTGGACCCGGACACCCGCGACGTCCGCCGCGGGGAGCGGGCGATCAGCCTGACCCGCACCGAGTTCTCGCTGCTGGAGCTGCTGCTCTCGCACCCGCGCCGGGTGCTGACCCGCGCGCAGATCCTCGAGCAGGTCTGGGGCTACGACTTCCCGACCACCGGCAACGCGCTCGAGGTCTACATCGGCTACCTGCGGCGCAAGACCGAGGCCGAGGGCGAGTCCCGGCTCATCCACACCGTCCGCGGCGTTGGGTACGTGCTGCGCGAGACGCCGCCGTGACCGTGCGCGGGCCCTGGGCCTCGGCCCGGGAGCGGCTCGACCGGGTCAGCCTGCGCGCGCGGATCGGGATCCTGGCCGCGGGGGTCGCGGCCGGCGTCGTCGTACTGGTCTCGCTGGCCGCCTTCCTGATCGTGCGGGAGAGCATCCTGCAGACCCTCGACGACAACCTCTCCCAGCGCGCCACGGCCGCGGCGCAGAGCGAGCTCGCCAAGCCCGAGCTGATCTCGACGATCCCGCCGGAGGTGCTGGGTGCCGGGGACATCCGCGTGGCGCTGCTCTACGCCTCGGGGTTCGCCCAGTCCGCCGAGGGTGCCGCCTCGGCGCCGCCGCTCAGCGACACGGAGCTCGACGTCGCGCGGGGCGACGAGGACGAGACCTTCCGGACGGCGGCGGGCTACCGGGTGGTCGCGGTCGAGGCCGGCGAGGGCCGGGCGCTCGTGATCGCGCAGAAGATGGACTCGACGCAGGCCGTGCTGTCCGAGCTGGCCACGGCGCTGCCGGTGATCGGTGGCATCGGGGTGGTGCTCGCCGGGTTCGCCGGCGTGGCGGTCGCCCGCGCGGGGCTGCGCCCGGTGCAACGGCTGACCGCGGCGGCCGAGCGGGTCACGGCGACGGGGGAGCTGCGGCCGATCCCGGTGAGCGGCTCCGACGAGCTCGCCCGGCTCACCCAGAGCTTCAACGAGATGCTCGGCGCGCTGGCCGCCTCGCAGGAGCAGCAGCGGCGCCTGGTCGCCGACGCCGGACACGAGCTGCGCACCCCGCTGACCTCGCTGCGGACCAACCTCGAGCTGCTGGCGGCCGCCTCCGAGCCGGGCGCCCCGACGTTGCCCGCCGAGGACCGCAAGGAGATGCTGGCCGACGTCCGGGCGCAGGTCGAGGAGCTCACGCAGCTCATCGGCGACCTCACCGAGCTGGCCCGGGAGGACGCCCCGGCGGTGCCGCGGGAGCCCGTCGAGATGACCGACGTCGTCGAGCGGGCGCTGGAGCGGGTGCGCCGGCGGGCCGGGGACCTCGACTTCGACGTGACGACGGTGCCGTGGACGCTGGTCGGCGACGCCACCGCCCTGGAGCGGGCGGTGCTGAACCTGCTGGACAACGCCGTGAAGTGGAGCCCGCCCGGCGGCACGGTCCGGCTGCGGATGGTGCCGCTCGACGACTGGACGATGGTCGTCGAGGTCGCCGACTCCGGCCCCGGGATCGCCGAGGCCGACCTCCCGCACGTCTTCGAGCGCTTCTACCGCGCCGACACCTCCCGCACGATGCCGGGCTCCGGGCTGGGGCTGGCGATCGTGCGGCAGGTGGCGGTGCGGCACGGCGGGGCGGCATGGGCCGGCCCGGCCCCCGAGGGCGGCGCGCTGCTCTCGCTGCGGCTGCCCGGCCGTCGCGGTGACGTCCTGCCGCCGGAGGAGCGCGCCGCCGGGATGGCGACCCCGGGCTGACCCCCCGTCAGCCCCGGACCGTGTCGGCGAACCACCGCGTCCAGGCCGCGGCCTCCGCCTGCACGTCGACCCCGGACCGGTAGTCGTGGTGCCCGACGGCGACCGGCATCCCGATCAGGGAGCGCTCGTGGAAGCGGACCAGCGCGTCCGCGGTGCGTACGCCCAGGTAGTGGTCGGTGCGCTTGTCGACCACGCCGGGCACCCCGAGGACCTCGACCGCGTCGCCCTCCGCGGGGTCGCCGAGGGCGGCGAGGACGCGCTTCCAGGCGTCGGGCGTGTTCGGCGCCTCGGCCTCGACGTACACCGCGGGGCGGCCGGGGAAGTGGCGCAGGTACTCGCCGAGGGTGAAGAGGTAGAGGTCCCAGCCGAAGCCGGTCATGGTCTCGAACTCGTCGCCCCAGTCGTCCTCGGCCATGCCGCTGTGCACGAACCGCAGCACGGTCGTGCCGCCGCTCGCGGCCTCCAGGACGTACTCGATGGCCTGGGTGCCGAAGCGTTGCTCGAGCCGGTTCGGCGCGTCCTCGTCGATCTCGGCGCCCACCTCCGCCGGGTCGGGGCCCGTCATGAACCAGCCGGCCTGGCCCTCCGGCGTCGCGATCGCGCGCCAGACCTCCTCGGGGCTCACGGGCAGGACCACCTCGCGGCGGATCTCGAAAGGGCGGCTCACGGCGACTCCTCGTGTCGTGTCGTGGACCCGGTGTCGGGCCGGGTCCCGGTGTCGGACCGGTTCCCGGTGCCGGATCCGGTGTCGGGCCGGGACCCGGTGTCGGGCAGTGCGGGATGGACGGCGACGACGACGCGGTGCGGGCGCCCGCCGGGTGCCGTCTCGTCGTGGTAGCGGGCGACCAGCGAGCCGACGGCCTCGCCGAGCTCGCGGGCGAACGCCGCGCGGTCGGCGGCGGTGGCGAACCGGATCTCGCCGTCGATGGCGAACGTGGCGACCCGCTTGCGGCCGGCCCGGGTGATCAACGTGCCGACCTCCCGGAGCAGCCGCGCCGCGAGGGCGAGCAGCCACTGGGCGGACAACCGGTCCGGCTCGCGTTCCGGGTCCGGCGCCACCAGGGCCCAGGCCTGCGGGGACACGACGTAGGCGCTCGCGGTGGCCCGCAGCACGCGCTCGGTCATGTTGCCCTTGCGCCGCTCCTCGAGCAGCTCGACGAGGCCGTGGGCCTCCAGTGCGCGCAGGTGGTAGTTCACCTTCTGCCTGGTCAGGCCCAGCTCGGCCGCGAGCGAGGTGGCCGAGCCCGGTTCCCGCAGGGCCCGCAGCAGCCGGGCCCGGACGGGGTCGAGGGCAACCGCGGCGGCCGCCCCGTCCTGGATCACTGCGGTTCCGCCCGCCGTCCGGTTCGTCACGATCCCCACGCTCTCACCGACAACAAAGCCTGTCAAGAAGGGAGATATTGTCGGAGCCGGCGGACGCCGGCGCGGTACCGCCGCCTACTCTGTCGCGGCGGTGGCCGCGGACGCGCCGCCGGAGCGAGGAGCACGGGACCCGCATGACCGACGACGAGCGCTCCGGCCACGGCGCCGGAGGGCGGCACGCCGCCGGGCGCACGCCCGACGGGAACCCCGGCGACGGCGAGATCGGCGGTGGGGCCGTCGGTGAGGGTGGCGGTGAGGTCGGCGGCCCGCCCCTCGTGCCGGGGGACCCGGGGGAGCCGACGCCGCCGCAAGGTCTGTCGGTGCCCGATCCGATGACGGACACGGGTCGGCACGCGCTGATCGAGTCGGTGCATCCCCCGCCCGCGCCCGTGGCCGAGGTGCCCGCCGCGCCGACCGTCGAACCGCACCCCGCGAGCGAGGGTCCGGCTCCGACCGGGTCGGTCTACCGCTCGCCCGAGGCGGGGCAGCTGCGGCGCTACGCCCCGCTGGCGGCCGCGGCCGTCGTCCTCGCGCTGCTCGCCGGCCTGGCCGGGGGCTGGATCGGCTGGACGCTCGCGGGCCGGAGCGTGTCCGACGGGGCGCTGGCGCGGCCCCTGCCGCAGGCGGATCCCGCGTCGGCGCAGCTCACGCCGGTCGAGGCGGTGGCGGAGAAGGTGCTGCCGAGCGTCGTGCTGCTCAAGGTCGAGGGCGGCGGCCCCGGTGAGGACGAGGGCTCCGGCGTCGTGCTCAGCCCGGACGGCCTCGTGCTGACCAACGACCACGTGGTCGCCGCCGCCGCCACGGGCGGCACCGTCACCGCGCTCCTGCAGGACGGGCGCGCCTTCCCCGCGCGGATCACCGGCCGCGACTCCGGCTCCGACCTCGCCCTCGTCCGCCTCGACGGCGCGACCGGGCTCACCGCGGCGGAGCTGGGCAACTCCGAGTCCCTGCGGGTGGGCCAGCAGGTCGTGGCGATCGGCGCGCCGCTCGGCCTCGACGGCACGGTGACCACCGGCATCGTCAGCGCGCTCGACCGGGCGGTCAGCGTCGGCGGGGAGCAGGGCGGGCAGGCGACCGTGCTCAACGCCGTCCAGCACGACGCCCCGATCAACCCCGGCAACTCCGGCGGTCCGCTCGTGGACCTCCAGGGCCGGGTCGTGGGGATCAACTCGGCCATCGCCAGCACCGGAGGCAGCCAGGGCGGCTCGATCGGCGTCGGTTTCTCGATCCCGGTCAACCAGGCACGCCGCGTCGCCGACGAGCTGAACCGCACCGGCCGGGCGATCCGGGCGGTCCTGGGGGTCACGGTCACCGGCGTCGGGCAACCCGCGAGCGGCGGCGCCGTCGTCGGGCAGGTGACGCCGGGTGGTCCCGCCGCGCAGGCCGGGCTGCACCCCGGCGACGTCGTGCTCCGGGTCGCCGACCGGCCGATCTCCGACGGCGACGAGCTGGTCGCCGCGATCCGCGACCACGAGCCCGGTGAGCAGGTCGGACTCACCCTCGCCGATCGCCGGGTCACCGTCACCCTCGCGGGCGAGCCGAGCTAGGGCCGCCGGGGGAGCCGGACATGTCAACCGGCGCAGATCCGGACCGCGAGCAGCGCGCGGGACGCATTTCGGGTCATGATGGATGTGTCCGTGTCGTGGTGCCCCGCGACGCGGTCACAGGGCCCGCGTCGGTGCCGGCACCCCCTCCCAGCGCCGGCGCGGTCCCGCCCTCCTCGACCCCTCCGACCGGGCGGGGAACCCACCACCCGAGGCGCCCGCCCGTGCCGGGACTACTACGGTGAGCACATGGAGATGGCGACCCCGCAGCTCGGCCGTGCCCTCGTGGTGATCGTGGACGACCGGGTGAGCCACGGCGAGACGCAGGACCGCACCGGTCCGCTCGTCGCGGAGCTGCTCGAGGAGGCCGGCTTCGTGGTCGACGGCGCGATCACCGTGCCGGGCGAGGCCGTCGCGATCCGCAACGCGCTCAACACCGCCGTGATCGGCGGCGTCGACCTGGTGATCACGGTCGGCGGCACCGGCGTGTCGCCCCGCGACGTCACGGCCGACGCCACCGCCGGCGTGCTCGACCGCCCGATCCCCGGCATCGCCGAGGCGCTGCGGGCCTCCGGGCTCGCCGCCGGCGCGGTCGACGCCGGGCTCTCCCGCGGGCTGGTCGGCATCTCCGGCAGCACGCTCGTGGTGAACCTGGCCTCCTCGCGCGCCGCGGTGCGGGACGGGATGGCCACGCTCTCGCCGCTCGTCACGCACGTCATCAGCGAGCTGTCCCGCCTCGACGCCTGAGCGCGCCTCCCCACCCGAGCTCGACGCCTCAGCGCCGCACTGAGCGCGCCTCCCGGCGGCCCGCCCGGAGCGCGGCCGTCAGACCGACGGGGTGGTGCCGGTACCCGGCTTCGTCCCGGCGTCCGCGTCGGTGGCTCCCGGCGTCACGCCGGTGCCTGGTGCCGCCGAGGTTCCGGGTGTCGCGGCGGTTCCCGGTGTCGGGGCGGCTCCGGTGCCGGTGCCCGGGGTCGCGGTCGGCGTCGGCGAGGGCGGGGCCGGGCTCGTCGGCCCCGGGGTCGCGGTGGGCGCGGTGGTCGCGGTGGTCGCGGTGGTCGAGGTGGGCGGGGCGGTCGTGCCGGTGGTCCCCGTCGTGCTCGTCGTGCCGCTCCCGCCCGTCGCACCGCCGGCCGGGGTGCCGCTCTGCTTGAGGACCTCGCCGACCTTGTCCTTCACCGTCCCGATCTTGTCGCTGTACTTGTGCTTGGTGACGTGGTCGACCTTCTGCGCCGCCTTCTCCACCAGCGGCCCGGCCTTCTCGCGCGCCTGCACCGCGTACGGGCCGGCCTTCTCCTTGGCCTTCGCGACGTAGGGCGCCGCCTTCTCGGACGCCTTGTCGAGGTAGGGGCCGGCCTTCTCCTGGGCCTGCTCGAGGTACGGCTTGGCCTTGTCGAGCAGTTCCTTGCCCTTGTCCTGCAAGCCCTTGCCCTTGTCCTGCAAGCCCATGGGTCTCCCCCGCTGTTCGTCACCCGGTCACCGGCCGTCCGGCCGTCCCGCCATGATGCACCGGAACCGGCCCGCTGTGGCCTGGCACGATGGAGGAATGGCCGAATTGCCGGATCGGGTGCGCCGCAGGCTCGCGGAGGTCTTCGGCGACACGATGCCCGACGTGACCCGGGACGAGCTCGACGACCCGCGCCCGGCCGACCGCGAGCGGGACGAGGAGTGGTACCGGGCGAACCGCCCGCCGCACCACGACCGGGACCGGTAGCCGCCCGATGACCGGTCCGTCGGCGCGGAGGGGGATCAGGCCTGGTGGCGGCCGTTGCCGCTCGAGTTCGCCTGCGCCTTGAGCAGGTCGCGGATCTCGGCGAGCAGCTCGACGTCCGTCGGTTCCGCGGGGCCCGGCTCCTCGCCCCGCCTGCGGCGGTTCTTGATCGTCTGAATGGGCAGGACGAAGACGAAGTAGACGATCGCCGCGACGATCAGGAAGTTGATCGCCGCCGCGATCACCTCGGAGAAGTTGATCAGGGTGCTGGGCTTGTCGGCCTGCAGCTGGACGCCCAGGGCCGGCACGTCCGGCGGCGTGATCGCGTTGAGCAGCGGCTGGATGATGCTGCTCGTGAACGCGGTGACGATCGCGGTGAACGCGGCGCCGATGACGACCGCGACCGCGAGGTCCACCACGTTGCCGCGCAGGATGAAGTCCTTGAAGCCCTTGAGCACGGTTCCCCTCCGGTGACCCGACCGACTGCTTGATCGCTTCCGTCAACGGAGGGTAACGGCGACCTGATCGGAGAGCGAGGCGGCGGCGACGCGCGTCGCGAGCTCCCGCGGCAGCGCGACCAGCGCCGAACGGCCGCGCCCGCTGCTCCCGGCGGGGGTGCCGCCGGGTTCCAGCACGGTGAGGACCACCGCGGAGTCGGCGAGCACGATGGGCTCGCCGCCCTCCGGTGCGGCCGCCACCACGTCCACCCGGACACCCGGAGTGAGCAACGCGGCCACGTCCGGATCGGCGAGCCGGACCGGCACGGCCGCGGCGTCGGGCAGGCCCGTGGCCGCCGCGGCCAGGGCGGCGCCCGCCAGGCGGAGGTCGGTGAGGGGTTCGCCGGCGCGCAGGGCGCCGGCCAGGACGCGGCCCTCGGCCGCCGCGACGCCGACCACACCGGCCGGCACGAGGTCGGCGGGCCAGGTCGCCACGGTCAGGTCGGCCGCGGCGACGACGCTTCCCGGCGCCAGGTCCCGGGCGGCCACGACCACCTGCGCCGTGCCGCCGCCGGCGCCGGGGGACAGGGCGAGCACGGCGGCGACGGCCACGAGCACGCCGGCGACGCACCGGCGGACCAGCACGGCCCGACGCCAGCTCGCCCGGCCGAGGAACGCGGCCACGGCCTCGACGGGGCCGGGCGCACCCTGGGAACCGCCCGGGGTGCCCCGCGGGGCCGGACGGGCGCGACGCTCTGCCATGCCCGTGACGCTAGGCCGGGAGCGCACGGGCTCCCGGCCTGGTCATGGACCTGTGGAGGAACGGGGCGGGGTGTGGACAACTCCCGCCCCGGAGGGCTCAGGAGGCGGCCGCGGCGGGGGCGCTGGTGGACGATGAGCCGGAGTCGGTCTTCGCCGGGCCCGACCCGGAGCCGGAGTCCGACTTCGCGGCGGCGCCTGCGCCGTCCGAGGAGCTCGAGGAGCTCACGGTGCTCGAGCCGGACCGGCTGTCGGTCCGGTAGAAGCCGCTGCCCTTGAACACGATCCCGACCGAGGAGAAGACCTTGCGCAACTTGCCGCCGCAGACGGGGCACTCGGTGAGCGCGTCGTCCGAGAAGGACTGCACGGCCTCGAACCGGTGGTCGCAAGCGGTACAGGCGTACTGGTAGGTCGGCACGTGATCCTCCGGAAACTGGCACTCTGTAGGAGCGAGTGCCAGCATAACCCGTCAGCCCCGTCCGTTGTTCCCCGTCGCGACGGTTCCCGGGGTCGGCAGCACCACACCCGTGACGGGCTGGTCGTGCGGATCGGCCGGCACCTCGTCGAGCAGCTCGCCGTCGTGCAGCAGCGCCACCACGGGCACGCCCGGCGGCACGGCGCCCAGGGTGCGGTCGTAGTAGCCGCCGCCCCGACCCAGCCGGCGTCCGGCCCGGTCCACCGCCAGCGCGGGCACCAGGACGAGCACCGCCGTGCGCAGCGCGGCCGGGCCGAGCCGCGGGGTGGTCGGCTCGCGCAGCCCGAGCGGGCCGGGGCCGAGCGAGCCCGGGCCGGTGTAGGCGGCCCAGTCCAGGGGCCCGGGCCGGGGCGGCACCACCGGGAGCAGCACCGAGCGGCCCGCGGCGCGCAGCCCGTCGAGCAGCGCGGTCGACCCGGGTTCGGCGCCGATCGGCAGGTACGCGCACACCGGGCCGTCGCGCAGCTCCTGGGCCAGCTCCAACACGTGGCCGCGCAGCTCCTCCGCCGCGGCGGCCCGCTGCTCGGTGGTCAGCGCGCGGCGGCCGGCCAGCAGCCGGGCGCGCAGCGCGTCCTTCCGCCGGGCGACCCCGGGGGGCGCGGCGTCGTCACCCCGGGTCCCCCCGTCCTCCGGCCCGGCCCGGCCGGCACCCGGTTCGTGGGCCGTTTCGCGCTCCAGCACCCGCCCACGCTAGCCGCGCCGATAGGCTCGCGGGATGAGCCAGCCCTCCGTCCTGCGCTCGGCCGTCGTCCCCGCCGCCGGTCTGGGCACGCGTTTCCTCCCGACGACCAAGGCCGTGCCCAAGGAACTGCTGCCCGTCGTCGACACCCCGGGCGTCGAGCTGATCGCCGCCGAGGCCGCCCAGGCGGGGGCGCAGCAGCTGCTGATCGTCACCTCGCCGGGCAAGGAGTCCGTCGCCGGGTACTTCGAGGCGGCGCCCGACCTGGAGAAGACGCTCGAGGCCCGCGGCAAGGAGGAGCTGCTGGAGAAGGTCCGGCGGGCGCCCGGGCTGCTCGAGGTCAAGACCGTCTACCAGTACGAGCCCAAGGGGCTCGGGCACGCGGTGGCCCAGGCCGAGCAGGCCCTGGCGGAGGACGAGCAGGCGATCGCGGTCCTGCTGCCGGACGACATCGTCCTGCCCACCGGGGTGCTCAACCGGATGATCGAGGTGCGCGCCGAGAAGGGCGGCAGCGTCCTGTGCGCCTTCGACATCCCGAAGGAGGAGATCTCGCCGTACGGGGTGTTCGACGTCAGCGACACCGGGGACCCGGACGTCAAGCAGGTGCACGGCATGGTGGAGAAGCCCTCCGCCGAGGAGGCGCCCTCGACCTTCGCCGCCGCCGGCCGGTACGTGCTGGACCGGGCGATCTTCGACGCGCTCCGCCGGATCGAGCCCGGGGCGGGCGGCGAGCTGCAGCTCACGGACGCCGTGCAGCTCCTGATCGACGAGGGCCACCCGGTCCACATCGTGGTCCACCGGGGTGGCCGGCACGATCTCGGCAACCCGGGCGGCTACGTCCGCGCGTTCGTCGACTTCGCGCTCCAGCACCCGGACTACGGCGCGTCCCTGCGCACCTGGCTGCGGGAGCGACTGGAAAACTGACGTCGTGCGGAGTGTCGACGAGCAGCTCAAACGGGTTCTGGAGATCGCGGTCCGGCCCGCGCCCGTGCGCGTGGCGATCTCCGACGCCCAGGGTCTGCGCAGCGCCGAGGAGGTCGTGACCTCCCGCGCGTTGCCCGGCTTCGACCAGGCCGCGATCGACGGCTACGCCGTGCGCAGCGTCGACGTCGTGGGCGGCAGCGAGGCCGAGCCGGTCGGACTGCCGGTCGTGGGCGAGATCCCCGCGGGGTCGCGGCAGCCGCTGCGGCTGCAGCCCGGGCAGGCCGTGCGGGTCACCGCCGGCGCCCCGCTGCCCACGCTCGCCGACGCCGTCCTGCCCCTTGCGCACACGGACGGGGGCTCCGCGCGCCTGCAGGTCAGGCGCGGGGTGCCGTCCGCGGCGTACGTGCGCCGGATCGGCGAGGACATCCAGCCCGGGGACGTCGCCGTGCGCCGGGACGACCTCATCCGGGCGGCCCAGGTCGCGCTGCTCGCGGCCGCCGGCCGGGACAAGGTGCTGGTGCACCCGCGCCCGCGGGTCTCCGTCGTCTCCATGGGCGACGAGCTCGTCGACGTCGCGCGGCCGGCGTCGGCCGGGCACGTGCCGGACGTCTGCTCCTCCGCGCTCGCGGCCGCGGCGCGCGAGGCGGGCGCCGAGATCCCGCGCCCGCCGCGGCTGGTCCGCTGCGACGCCCGCGAGCTGCGGTCCGCGGTGGAGGACCTGCTGCCGTTCAGCGAGGTCGTGGTGGTGTGCGGCGGGGCGGGCGGCAACGCCGGCGCCGAGGCCAGGGCCGCGTTCACCGGGCTGGGTGAGATCGACACGACCCGGGTCGCGATGTCGCCGGGCTCCTCGCAGGCCTTCGGCCGGCTCGGCCGGGACGCGGTGCCGACCTTCCTGTTCCCGTCGAGCCCCGCGACCGCGCTGCTGCTGTTCGAGGTGTTCGTCCGGCCACTGGTCCGCCTCGGCCTCGGCATGCCGGACCCGTACCGCCGGCTCGTGTCGGCGCGGCTGACCTCGCCGATCAGCTCACCCCCGGGGCGGCGCTCCTACCTGCGCGGCCGGCTGCTGCGCGAGGTGGCGTCGGGGGACTACCTCGTGCAGCCCCTCGCCACGGGCGGCACGCACCTGCTGGCCACGCTCGCCGAGGCCAACGCGCTGATCACGGTGCCGGAGGAGGCCACGGACGTCACGGTGGACGAGCGCGTCGACGTCAGCCTGCTCTCCACGCGCCGGTAGCGCCCGGTGGCCCACTCGCTGCCCGAGTACGCCGGGCGTCACCCCGGGTGGCCGGCGCGGCTCGGACCCCTCGCGGTGCCCGGCGGCCGGGTGGAGCTCCGGCCGGTCAAGCTCTCGGACGGCGCCGCCTGGTCGGAGATCCGCATCCGCGACCAGCAGCACCTCGTCCAGTGGGAGCCGTCGACACCGGGCGGCTGGGCCCGCCGGAACTCGCCGGGGGAGTGGCCCGGCCGCTGGTGGCTGCTGCGCTCGGCCGGCCGGCGCGGGGCCGCGCTGCCCTTCGCGATCACGCTCGACGGCCGGCTCGTCGGTCAGGTCATGATCGGCAACGTCGTGCGGGAGCCGCTGCTCTCGGCCTACGTCGGCTACTGGTGCGACGCGCGGGTCACGAACAAGGGCGTCACGACCGCGGCCGTGGCGCTCGCCGTCGACCATTGCTTCGGGCCCGTCGGCCTGCACCGGCTGGAGGCGACCGTGCGCCCGGAGAACGGGCCGAGCCTGCGGGTGCTGACCAAGCTCGGCTTCCGCGAGGAGGGCCTCTTCCGCCGCTACCTCGACGTCGACGGGGCCTGGCGCGACCACCTCTGCTTCGCCCAGACCGTCGAGGAGCTGCCGCCGGGCGGTCTCGCCGCGCGGCTCGTCGCGGAGGGAAGGGCCTCCCGGGCCTGACCTCCCCCGAGGGGTGGCGGCGCGTGCCCGGAACGGTGCGTCGTCGCAGGCAGTGCTCACTCGTACACCAACCGTCACACCCGTCCCGGGCGAATCAGGGAACCCGCGTGTGATGACGGCGCGTCGTTCGCCGGATCCCACGTTCGGGCTCACTACCGTGGTGGCTCCGGGCGTGATCTTGGCTCCGGCTGCCGGAGGGGGACGCGTCTCGACTGCGCCGTTCGGGGGGAGGAAGGCAGCCGTGCCCAGCTCGCTGATCTTCGCGGGTCTCGTGGTGCTGTGGTTGCTGATCCTCGTCCCGGCGGTCGCGCGGCGTCAGCAGGAGGTCGTGCGGCCCAGTCCGGCCGCGCTCTCCGGCCGGGTGCTCGCGCGGCCCGTGCGGCACCGGAGCCTGGAGGTGTACGGGATGGACACGGACGACGAGCGCGGGGGCGCCACCCTCGCGACGAGCACCGGACCCGGCACGGGGGCCCGCGTGCCCGCCGCCCGCGAGGCGACGCGCGAGGAGCGGGACGAGCCCGACGACGCGGACCTCGCCGAACGGGGTGCGGCCGACGAGACGGACGACGGCCTCGCCGCGCCGGTGGGCGACCTCGACGCGAGCGACGACCACGACGGGGGCGAGGCCCACGAGGCCGACCGTCTCGAGGCCGATCGTCTCGACGACCGGAACGACGAGGGGCTCGACGACCGGCTCGACGACCGGCTCGACGAGGACGGGCGCGACGACCGAGCCGACCTCGACGCCACCGGTCTCGACGGCACCGACCGTGACGGGCCGGCCGCCGGTGACCCGGACGAGGGCTACGCCGCCGCGGGCTACTACTCCTGGGACGAGGAGGACCGGCGCGGCGACGGCGCGGGCGCCGCTCCGGCCCGGCGCGAGCCGCGGGAGGGCGACGAGGCCGACGACCGGCGCTGGGAGCGTCCCCCGGCCGCCTTCCGGCCGGGCCGCGGCGGGTTCGACCCCGAGGCCGCCGCGCTGGCCGCCCGCGCCCGCTACGCCTTCCGCCAGCGCGTCGTGATCGGGCTGCTGGTGCTGGCCGTGGTGTCCGCCGGCGTCGCCCTGCTCGTGCTGCCCGCGATCTGGTGGGTGCACGGCCTGGTCGACCTCACCCTCGTCGGGTACCTCGTGTACCTGCGCCGCCAGGTGCGGATGGAGGAGGCGATCCGCGCCCGCCGGGCGGCCCGCATGGCAGGCACCCGCCGTGCCGCGGCCGCGGACGACCCCGAGCTCGACGACTGGGCCCGCCGGGGCCGCGAGGCCGCCCGGCCCCGGGACGCCCACGACGGGTCCGCGGAGGCGGGGTACGACGACGAACCGGACGGTTCCGCCGATCGCGCGGAGGACGGCGACCGCGCCGGGGACGACGACCGGGACGACGCCGGGGACGACGACTGGACCGCCGACGACGGCGAGCCCGATCGCGTCCGCGGCACCGGCGAGCCGGTCGGCGTGCTGCCCGCGAAGCGCCGCACGGTCGGCGGCGACGACCCGGCCGACACCGGCTTCGAGCCCGCGCTGCCGCGCCTCCAGCCGGCCCCGCCGCCCCCGCTGCCTGCGGGGACGGAGCTGGTCGACGTCGACGAGGACGAGGACGAGCTGCCGCTGGACATCGACGAGGGGCGGCGCGGACACGCGAGGACCTACCGCCGTGCAGCCGGCGAATAGCGGCTGATATGGTTCCTCCTGCACGGCCGGAAGGCCTGCAGGCCTGGGGCTGTAGCGCAGTTGGTAGCGCGTCTCGTTCGCATCGAGAAGGTCAGGGGTTCGATTCCCCTCAGCTCCACCACCACGCCACGAGAACCCCGGCCGGTCCCGGCCGGGGTTCTCGCGTTCTCGCCCTTCGCGCGCGTGGAGGTAGTGCGAAGAGCGTCACAGCTCGTCCGGCACCGCCGGGGCGATCGAGGTCGGCGGGACGAGCCCCGCGTCGCCGGGCTGCAGCACGACCATCGTGAACCGGACCGGCCCGTCGCCCACGCCGGCGTAGCGGTGCGGCACGTGCGCCTGGAACATCACCGTGTCCCCCTCGCCGAGCTCGTGCTCGGCGGCGCCGACCCGCAGCCCGAGCCGGCCGTGCAGCACGGACAGGACCTCCGCGGTGCCGATGGGGTGGGCCTCGCCGTCGAACGCGTCGCCGGGCTGCAGAATCCAGTCCCAGAGCTCGACGACGTCGGGCGGGTCGGTGCCGATCCGGAACACCGCGGTGCTCCCGGCCTCGCTGCTCCACAGCGGGACGGCCTGCTCGGCGCGCCGGAGGACGACGCGCGGGGTGGCGTCGCCGTCGACCAGGGAGGTCACGCCGACGCGTAGGGCCTCGGCCAGGTGCACGAGCGTGCCGATGCTGGGGTTGCCGCGCGCGGTCTCGATCTGGATCACCGTGCCGCGGCTGACCCCCGACGCGGCGGCGAGCGCGTCGATGGTCATCCGGCGCTGCTGGCGCAGGGCGCGGACGTTGCGGCCGATCGCGGTGGCGACGTCGTCGGGGGACTGCACCGATCCATTCTGCCGTACCGGGAGGGATACTCGGTTGTACTTCCCGGACCGGCTCCGTACAGTTCAGTGACGTGTCCCCGCTCGTCCAGTTCGCTGTACCCGCCTGATGGCCGCCGGCTTCGCCGCACCGTCGGCCCTGCTCTCCGCCGCCGCCTACGGCTTCGCCGACTTCGCCGGCGGGATGGCCGCCCGCCGCGCGCCCGTCCTCACCGTGACCGTGGTCGCCCAGGTCGCCGGGCTGATCGCGCTGTTCCCCGGGCTCCTGTTGGTGCCCGGCAGCCCCAGTGTGTCCGCGGCCTGGATCGGCGCCCTGGCCGGCCTCGCCGGCGCCTCCGGGCTGCTGCTGTACTTCCGCGGCCTCGCCGTCGGGCCGATGGGCACGGTCGCGCCGCTGTCCGCGGTCGTCGCGGCGGGCCTGCCGCTGCTCGTCGGGATCGTCGGCGGGGAGCGCCCGGGGCCGTTGACCATCGTCGGCATGCTCGTGGCGCTGGTCGCCATCGTGCTGGCCACCACGGGCTCCCGCCGGGAGAAGGCGGCCCTGAACGGGGTGCTGCTCGGCCTGGCGTCCGGGGCGGGCTTCGGCCTGTTCTTCGTGATCCTCGACGCCACGCCGGCGGACTCCGGCCTCTGGCCCCTGGTCTTCGGGCGGATGGCGTCGGTGACGCTGCTGCTCGTCCTCACGGTGATCCGGCGCCCCGGCCGCGGGGGCGGCCTCCGGCTCATGATCGCCAGCGGGGTGCTCGACTCCGCCGCCAACGTCTTCTTCCTGCTCGCCACCCGGGTCGGCGCCCTCGGCGTGACCTCGGTGATCGTGGCGCTCTACCCGGTGGCGGTCGTGCTGCTGGCCCGGGCGGTCCTGCGCGAGCGGCTGACGGGCGTGCAGCTCGCCAGCGTGGTGCTGGCGGTGGGGGCCAGCGTCACCCTGGCCTCCGGCGGCTGACCCCACGAGGGGCGGCCGAGGCCGGTCACGGGGTCAGCGCCAGGACGGCAGCCAGAGCTCGGCCTGCCAGTGCTCGGGCGTGATCGGCAGGCCGACCAGGATGGGCCAGAGCCAGGCGAAGTTGGCGACCACCGCGCCGACCCACAGCCCGACGACGAGCAGCCCGGTGCGTCGGCGTTCCGAACGCGCCCGACGCGCCCGGCCCAGGACGTCCCCCATGACGAGCACGGTGGCCAGCACCAGGAACGGGGCCACCGGCGTCATGTAGAAGAAGTACATCTGCCGGTCGATGTTGACGAACCACGGCAGGAAGCCCGCGGCGTAGCCGACGAGCACGGCCGCGTACCGCCAGTCGGCGCGGGTGAGCGTGCGCCAGATCCCCCAGGCCAGCACGGGGATCGCCGGCCACCACAGCGCGGGCGTGCCGACCAGCATCACCGCGCTGGTGCACTCGGTGGCGTCGCAGCCGTTCACCGACGCGCTCGACTCGTAGTAGTAGAGCATCGGGCGCAGCCCCATCGGCCAGGTCCAGGGCTTCGACTCCCACGGGTGCGGGTGCCCGGCGGGGGTGTCCAGGCTCTCGTGGAAGTCCAGCACGTGGCCGCTGTAGTACCAGAGCGAGCGCAGCGCGGCGGGCACGACCGACCAGGCCCCGCCGGTCCCGACCTGGTTGCCCACGGCGTGCCGGTCGATCCCGACCTCGCTGCCGAACCAGGCCCACCAGCAGTTCAGATAGGTCAGGACCGGGACCGCGAGCAGCGACCACAGCGCCGGGGCCAGGTCACGGCGCAGGGCGCCCACCCACGGCCGCGCGACGCCGGCCGCCCGGCGCGCCGAGACGTCCCACAGCACGACGAGGACGCCGAAGAAGGCCACCCAGTACAGGCCCGACCACTTCACCCCGCAGGCCAGCCCCAGCAGCACGCCCGTGGCCAGCCGCCACCAGCGCACGCCGAGCGGGGGCCCGAAGGGCGAGTCGCCGATCCGGTCCGCGACGGCGGCGAGCCGCTGCCGCACGTCGTCCCGGTCCCGGACCAGCGTGCAGAAGGCGGCGAGCACGAAGAAGGCCTGGAAGACGTCGAGCATCCCGACCCGGGACTGCACGTGCGACACGCCGTCGCAGATCAGCAGCACGCCGGCGATGCCGCCGAGCAGGGTCGACCCGGTGAGCCGCCGCGCGACCCGCACGATCATGAGGATCATCAGGGTGCCGCAGAAGGCCGCGGCCACCCGCCAGCCCACCGGGTCGTAGCCGAAGAGCCACTCGCCCAGCGCGATCAGCTGCTTGCCCAGCGGCGGGTGCGCGACCAGCTCGTAGCCCGGGTTGTCCTCGACGCCGCCGTTGCGCAGCATCTGCCAGGCCTGCGGCACGTAGTGCTTCTCGTCGAAGACCGGGGTGCCGGCGTCCGTGGGATGGCCGAGCCCGGCGAACCGCAGGACACCGCCGAGCACGGCGAGGGTGATCGCGAGCAGCCAGCTGCGGGCGGTGTCGGTGGGCGGCGGCGGCCCGAGCCGCACGACCGGGTCCGGTTCCGGGGGCCGCAGCGGCGGGGGAGTGCCGACGGTGACGGCCCCGATGACCTCGGGCTCGTCGTCCTCCACCACCCGGTCGGTCCGCACGGCCCGGTCGGCCCGCACCGCGGTCCGCGACCGCGCCCCGATCGGCTCCACCGGCCCGATCGTAGGCTCAGAGCCATGCTGGTTCTCGCCGCCACCCCGCTGGGCGACGCCCGGGACGCCTCGGTCCGCCTGCGCGAGGCGATCGGCACCGCGGACGTGATCGCGGCCGAGGACACCCGCCGCTTCCGGGCGCTCGCCGCGGCCCTCGACGTCCCGGTCACGGGCACGGTGCTCAGCCACTACGACGCGGTGGAGACGGCGAGGCTGCCGGGCCTGCTCGACGACGTGCGGGCCGGACGGACCGTGCTGGTCGTGACGGACGCCGGGATGCCGGCGGTGTCGGACCCGGGCTACCGGCTCGTGGCGGCCGCGGCGGCGGAGGACCTGCCGATCACCTGCCTGCCGGGCCCGTCGGCCGTGACGACCGCGCTGGTCCTCTCCGGCCTGCCCTGCGACCGGTTCTGCTTCGAGGGCTTCGCCCCGCGCAAGGCGGGCGAGCGGACGCGCTGGTTGGCCCAGCTGGTGACCGAGCCTCGGGCGATCGTGTTCTTCGAGTCCCCGCACCGGCTCCGCGAGACGCTCGACACGGCCGTGGAGGTGCTGGGCCCGGACCGGGCCGCGGCGGTGTGCCGCGAGCTGACGAAGACCTACGAGGAGGTCCGCCGCGGCCCGCTCGCCGAGCTGGCCGAGTGGGCGGCCGGCGAGGTGCGCGGCGAGATCACGGTCGTGCTCGCCGGGGCGGCGCCGAGCGCGGCCCCGCCCGTGGAGTCCCTGGTGCCCGCGGTGCGGGAGCGGGTCGCCGAGGGCGAGCGGCTCAAGGACGCCGTGGCGGCGGTGGCGAAGGCCGCCGGTGTCGGGAAGCGGGAGCTCTACAACGCCACCCTGCAGTCCTCGTGAGTGGCGACGGTCGCTGGAGCGACTGTCGCCACTGCGGGGATCAGTTGCCGGCGGTCGGGGCGGGCGCCGGGGCGGAACGGCGCTGCAGCGCGCGGGCGACGGGCTCGACGAACTTCGCCGCGATCGGCCCGAGGATCGCCATGATCAGCACGTACGCCGTGGCGAGCGCGGCGAGCTGCTCCGGCACCGCGGCGTAGGACACGGCCAGGCCCGCGATGACGATCGAGAACTCCCCGCGGGCGATCAGCGCGGCGCCCGCGCGGGCCCGGCCGAGCTTCCCGATGCCCTGCCTGCGGGCCGCCCACCAGCCCGTGCCGACCTTGGTGAGCGAGGTGGCGACGGCGAGCACGACCGCCCAGCCGAGCACCGGCGGGATCGCCCGCGGGTCGGTGTTCAGCCCGAACACCACGAAGAACACCGCGGCGAACAGGTCCCGCAGCGGCTCCAGCAGCCGGGTGGCGTTGTGCGCGGTGGACCCGGAGATCGCGATGCCGAGCAGGAACGCCCCGACCGCGGCCGAGACCTGCAGCGCCGAGGCGAGCCCCGCGACGAGGAGCGCGGCGCCCAGCACCTTGAGCAGGAAGACCTCGCGGTCCGGGCTGTCGACGACGGCCGAGACGTAGCGGCCCCAGCGCAGCGCCACCAGCAGCACGACGGCGATCACCGCGAGCGAGATGCCGACGGCCTCGAGCCCGCCGACGAACGTCACGCCGATCAGCAGGGCGGTGAGGATCGGCAGGTAGACCGCCATGACCAGGTCCTCGAACACGAGGATGGACAGCACGACCGGGGTCTCCCGGTTACCGAGCCGGCCCAGGTCGGACAGCACCTTCGCGACGATCCCGGACGACGAGATGTACGTGACGCCGCCCATCACCATCGCCCCGACCGGCCCCCAGCCGAGGATCAGCGCCACCGCCACGCCGGGCGCGGCGTTCAGCACGATGTCGAGCACGCCGCCCGTCCAGGAGCGTCTGAGCCCGGTCATCAGCTCGGCGGCCGAGTACTCCAGGCCCAGCAGCAACAGCAGCAGGACGACGCCGACCTCGCTCGCCAGCGACGTGAACTCGCCGATGTCGCCGAGCGGGAAGATCCCGCCGGTGCCGAAGCAGAGCCCGCCGACCAGGTAGAGCGGAATGGGCGACAGCCCGATCCGGCCCGCCAGGCGTCCGAGCAGGCCGAGCCCGAAGAAGACGGCGCCGAGCTCGATCAGTTCGAGCGCGGTGTGGTCCACGGGCTATCCGTTCTTGAGGATCTTGACGGCGTTGTCGAGCCCCTCGGACGTGCCGACGGTGACCAGCAGGTCCCCGGCGGTCAGGGTGTGGTCGGGCGTGGGGGACGGGTGCGCCTGGCCGGCTCGCATCACCGCGACCACCGAGACGCCCGTCCGGGTGCGCAGGGCGGTGTCGCCCAGCGTCCGGCCGTCGTACGGACTGTTCTCCAGCACCGGGATCTGCCGGGTGTGGATGCCGGGAAGGTCCCGGTGCTCCTCGTTGAGCTGCGCGACCAGCTGCGGCGCGCCGAGCAGGTTGGCCAGGGCGGACGCCTCCTCGGCGGTGAGCGGCAGCTCGGCGAGGCAGGCGTCCGGATCGTCGGACTTGGAGAGGATCAGCTCGATCTGGCCGTCGCGGTGGGTGACGACACCGACGCGACGGCCGTTGCGCAGGGCGAAGTCCTTGCGCACGCCGATCCCGGGCAGGGGAGTGACCTCCACGTTCACCCTTCCACGTTAATACGGACGATCGTGACGTCCGACCGTGGAGGATCGATCGGCGGCGCCCGCGAGCCTCGGAGCTGTTCTGCGGCTACCCGCTGCGCACCTACGCGGCGACGCGGGGCTGGTCGCCCGCGGAGATCGACGCCGCCGCGGACCGGTTGCGGGCCCGCGGGCTGGTCGAGGACGGCCGGCTGACCGAGCACGGGCTGTCCCACACGCCGAGCTCGAGCGCCGCACGGACGCGATGCAGCAGTCGCTGGTCGACGCGATCGGCGGCGAGCTCGACACCCCGACCAAGCAGCTCGGCGCCTGGTCCGACGCCCTGGTCGCGGCCGGCGCCGCGCCGCCCGACCCGGCCGAGCGGTTCGCGGGCTGATCGACGCCCGTCCGGCGACGGGGTCGCCCGCCGGCGTCGATCACCTGCCGTGGGCGGCGGGAACCCGGTTCGTGGTCGGGCCTACGCTGGTCACATGAGCTCCTCCGTGCTGACCGCCGTGGCGTGGCCGTACGCCAACGGTCCGCGGCACATCGGCCACGTCTCCGGCTTCGGTGTGCCCTCCGACGTCTTCTCGCGCTTCCGCCGGATGACGGGCGACCGGGTCCTCATGGTCAGCGGCACGGACGAGCACGGCACCCCGATCCAGGTGCAGGCCGACGCCGAGGGGCTCACCCCGCGGCAGCTCGCGGACAAGTACAACAAGGTCATCACCGAGGACCTGCAGGGTCTCGGGCTGTCCTACGACCTGTTCACCCGGACCACGACGTCGAACCACTACGACGTCACTCAGCAGATGTTCCTGTCGCTGTACAAGAACGGGTACATCGTCCCGAAGACGCAGATGGGCGCGATCAGCCCGTCGACCGGGCGCACGCTGCCGGACCGCTACGTCGAGGGCACCTGCCCCATCTGCGGGTACGACGGCGCGCGCGGCGACCAGTGCGACAACTGCGGCAACCAGCTCGACCCCGCGGACCTGATCGACCCGCGCTCGCGGATCAACGGCGAGACGCCGAAGTTCGTCGAGACCGAGCACTTCTTCCTCGACCTGCCCGCCTTCGCCGAGTCGCTGGGCCGGTGGCTGTCCACGCGCACGGACTGGCGGCCGAACGTGCTCAAGTTCAGCGCCAACCTCATCGAGGACCTCAAGCCGCGGGCGATCACCCGCGACCTCGACTGGGGTGTCCCGGTGCCGCTCGACGGCTGGCGGGACAACCCGCTGAAGAAGATCTACGTCTGGTTCGACGCCGTCATCGGCTACCTCTCGGCCTCCGTCGAGTGGGCGCGCCGCGGCTCCGACCCGGACGCCTGGCAGCAGTGGTGGACCGACCCGGCCGCCCAGGGCTACTACTTCATGGGCAAGGACAACATCACCTTCCACTCGGTGATGTGGCCGGCGATCCTGCTGGGGCACAACGGCGAGGGCGACCGCGGCGGCGAGCCCGGCACCTTCGGCACGCTGAACCTGCCCAGCGAGATCGTGTCGTCGGAGTACCTCACGATGAGCGGGTCGAAGTTCTCGACCTCGCGCGGCACCGTGATCTACGTCGGGGACTTCCTGAAGGAGTTCGGGCCGGACGCGCTGCGGTACTTCATCGCCGTCGCCGGGCCGGAGAACCAGGACACGGACTTCACCTGGGAGGAGTTCGTCCGCCGGATCAACTTCGAGCTGGCCAACGAGTGGGGCAACCTCGTCAACCGCTCGGTCTCGATGGCGCACAAGAACGTGGGCGCGATCCCGAAGCCCACGGCGCCCACCGAGGCGGACGCGACGCTGCTCGCGACCTCGAGGGCCGGGTTCGACGTCGTGGGCGGCCTGCTGCGGCGCAACCGCTTCAAGCAGGCCGTCACCGAGGCCATGCGGGTGGTCGGCGCGGCGAACAAGTACCTCTCCGACCAGGAGCCGTGGAAGCGCAAGGACGACCCGGACCGCCGGGACACGATCCTGCACACCGCGCTGCAGGTGGTGTCCGACGCGAACACCCTGCTCACCCCGTTCCTCCCGCACGCCGCGCAGAAGGTGCACGAGGCGCTGGGCGGCGAGGGCGTGTGGGCCGCGCAGCCGGAGATCCGCGAGGTCGAGGACCTGGGCGACGGCCCGGCCTACTCCGTCCTGACCGGGGACTACACCGAGCAGCAGGCGACCTGGGAGTCGCGGCCGATCGAGGTCGGCCGCCCGCTGACCAAGCCCACGCCGCTGTTCACCAAGCTCGCCCCCGAGCTCGCCGAGACCGGCCCGGAGTGGGCCCCGATCCAGAAGTGACCGGTCCCATGATCGCAGTACGGAACCATGCCGGACTCGGTAACGGTGTTGTGCGCCGTTGTGGTTCCCTGATGCGGGTGGACGCGGATGGCTAGGCGCGAGCGACCCGACCCGCCGGAGCCGCTGGGCGCGCCGACCGTCGACGCCCACACCCACCTCGACGCCTGCGGCTGCGAGACCGCGGAGGACGTCGCCGCCGCCCTGGACCGGGCCGCCGCGGTCGGCGTCACCCGCGCGGTGACGGTGGCCGACGACCTCGCCGCCGCCCGGTGGGCCGTGCAGGCCGCGCACTGGGACGAGCGGCTCGTCGCGGCCGTCGCGCTGCACCCGACCCGCACCGCCGCCGTCACGGACTCCGAGTTCGCCGAGATCGAGCGGCTGGCGGGCGATCCGCGCGTGGTGGCCGTCGGCGAGACCGGGCTGGACTACTACTGGGACTACTCCCCGCCCGAGGCCCAGCAGGCCTCCTTCCGGTGGCACATCGACCTCGCGAAGCGGCTCGGCAAGCCGCTGATGATCCACGACCGGGACGCGCACGCGGACGTGCTGCGCCTCCTGCGCGAGGAGGGGGCACCGGGGACCGTGGTCTTCCACTGCTTCTCCGGCGACGCCGCGATGGCGCGGGAGTGCGCCGAGGCCGGTTACGTTCTGTCGTTCGCCGGGCCGGTGACCTTCCGCAACGCCGCCGCCCTGCGCGAGGCGGCGGCGATCCCCGACGACGACCACCTGCTCGTCGAGACGGACGCCCCGTTCCTCACCCCGCACCCGCACCGCGGCCGGGCGAACGAGCCCTACTGTCTACCATGGACGGTGCGTGGCCTCGCCGAAGTCCGTGGCGTGCAGGCGGATGAGCTCGCCGGGATCACCGACCGGAACGCCGAGCGGGTCTTCGGGCTCGCCCACGTGCCGTCCGTCACGACCGTGACGTCGCCCGACGGTCGGGCACCGCGCTCGGCGTAGCGGACACACCGTTCGGCGCTGCCGCACGCGTCGGGGTCGAGGCGGGCGGGCACGGTCCGTTACGGTTCCGTGATCGCCCAGCCGGGAGGGGTCCGCTCCCCAGCACCGGTGCGGCGACGAGTGACCGGGCGTTCCCCGACGCCCCCGCCCCGGTCACCGTCGCACGCCACCCCCTGCCCGGTCCGACGAGCGTCTGGATGCCAGTGGTCGACGTATCTGCGCGCGCGCGCCGGCGCGCGGTCCGGGTCCGCCTGGGCCTCGAGTCGCTGGAGCACGCCGAGCGGCCGGTCGCGGCGGACGGATCCCTGGACCGGTCCGGCCCGGTCCGTTCCGGTCCCTGGCTGGAGTACGACGACGGGGGCGACGAGCAGCCGGCGGAGGACCTGCGCGGGTACGCGGACTCGGGCGCTCCGGCCTCGGAGTACGTGCCGGGCTCGTGGTGGACCGAGGCCGAGCAGCTCGGGACCGACGGGCCCGAGACGTACCGCTCCGCGAAGGACGGGCCCGCCGAGTACCGGGCCGGCGGCGCCTGGCTCGACCGGTCCGAGGAGCCGTGGGCGGGCGACGAGGACCGCGGTGAGGGCGTCCGGGCCGAGCCCTTCACCGCCCCCTTCGCCGCGGTCGCGCCGGTCGAGGTGCCCGCGGGGCCGGGCGCCCTGGACACCGTGCCCGCCGGGGGCGGCTGGTTCGACGAGGCGCCGACCGGCGGCATGCCGCGCATCGACCGGTCCGGCGTCGCGTTCCCGGAGCGCGAAGGCGCGACGGGCCGGATCGACACCGGCGGGTTCGTCGCGCTCGAGGAGACGGGCCGGCTCGACTCCGGCCGGTTCCCGGCACTCGACGACACCGGGCGGATCGACTCGGGCCGGTTCACGGCGGTGGAGGACACGGGCCGGGTCGACTCGGGGCGGTTCGCCGCTCTCGACCACACGACCCGGCTGGATTCGGGCGGCTTCGCTTCGGTCGAGGACACGGGGCGCCTGGACTCGGGCAGGGTCGCCGTCGTCGCTCAGGCCGCACCCGTGACCGAGCCGGTCGACGAGCCCGCGACGGAGGCCTTCGCCGTCGTCGCACCGCCGACGCCCGCCGAACCCGACGCGCGGCCCGAGGCCCCGGCCGTCCCCCCACCGGCCGTCCCCCCGCCGACCCGCGCCGCCGCGACGACCACGACCCGCCGCCCGGCCCCGCCCGCGCGCAGCACCGGGCGCAGGTCCGGCGTCGGGACCCGCGCGGTCGCCGTCGCCGCGCTGCTCACCCTCACCGCGGGCAGTGCGACCGCGCTGGCGATGGACAAGGCCGTGACGGTGACCGTCGACGGCCAGGACCGCGTCCTGCACACCTACGCCGACGACGTCGCCGAGGTCCTCGCCGCGGCCGGCATCGCCGCGAACCCGCAGGACCGCGTGGAGCCCGCGCCCGCCACCGAGATCGCCGACGGCGACCAGGTGATCGTCAACCGGGCCCGGATGCTGACGCTCACCGAGGGTGGGCAGACCCGCAACGTCTGGACCACGGCGTCGTCGGTCGACGAGGCGCTGAAGGGCCTGGGCGTGGACGTCCGGCCGATCCAGATGTCGCTCGCGCCGAACACCCCGATCCCGATGGGCGGGCTGAACGTGCGCATCGAGGTGCCGCGCACCGTCAGCCTCGCGGACGGCACCCACCCGCCCGAGCAGGTCACCACCAGCGCCGGCACCGTCGCCGGGCTGCTCGCGGAGAAGGGCATCACCCTCGGCCCGGACGACGTCTCGGTCCCCAGCAGCGACAGCCAGCTCACGGACGGCCTGCAGATCCACCTGGTGCGCAACGGCGTCGGCGAGGTCGTCGAGGTGCGTCGGACCGACCCGCCGGTGCAGGAGGTCGAGGACCCCGAGCTGCCGCGGGGCCAGCGCCAGGTCGTCGACCCGGGCGCGCCGGGCGAGCAGACCGCGATCATGCGGGTGCACGTGCAGAACGGCAGGGAGGTCCGCCGCGAGCAGATCCGGGCGGGCGCCAGCACGCCGCCGCGGCCGCGGATCGTGAAGGTCGGCACCAACGACGAGAAGCCGCAGGCCCCGGCGATCAGCGACGGCGCGACCTGGGACCGGCTGGCGCAGTGCGAGGCCGGCGGGAACTGGGCGATCAACACCGGCAACGGCTACTACGGCGGCGTCCAGTTCGACGCCTCCACCTGGCGCGCCTACGGCGGCACCCAGTACGCGCCGCTGCCGCACCAGGCCAGCCGCGAGGAGCAGATCGCCGTCGCGAGCAAGGTGCGGGACGACCGGGGCGGCTACGGCGCCTGGCCCGCCTGCGCCCGCAAGCTCGGCCTGCCCCGCTGACGCATGAGGCTTCGGACTCCCGCGCCGCCAGAGGAGTGAGCGGCACCTGCGCTCACTCCTGGTGAGCGGAAGTGCTGTTCGCCTCGTGGCTCAGAGCGTGCCCGGGGCCAGCTCGAGCGCCTCCTCCAGGTCCCGCAGCGCCTGCTCCTCGCTCGTCACCTTGATCGCGCGCATGCCCAGCGCGGCGGCGGGCTTGCAGTTGATGCCGAGGTCGTCGAGGTAGACGCACTGCTCCGGCTCGACGCCCAGCCCGGTGCAGGCCATCGTGTAGATCCGCGGGTCGGGCTTGCGCACGCCGACCTTGCTGCTCTCCACCACGTGGTCGAACCGGGCCATCACGGCGGCCACCGCGTCGGCCCGCTCGGCGGTCGGCGACATCTGCGCGCCGAGGCCGGCGGGCACGTTGTTCGTGATGCACCCCAGCCGGTGGCCGCGCTCCTTGAGCAGGTCGATCGCCGCGACCACCCGCGGGCGGACGTCCCCGGCCAGCAGGGCGAGGACGTCGGCGCCGCGCAGCTCGTGGCCCAGGGCCAGGGCCTCCTCGGCGAACAGGGTGTCGAAGTGCTCGGCGTCGATCTCCGCGCGCTCGAACAGGGCCCAGGCGTTGCCGTCCGGGTTGGTCGCGTTGATCCGGCGCACGAGGTCGCGCGGCAGCCCGCGCTCGGCCTCGAGCCGGTTGAACGCCTCGAAGGGCGACGAGGTGATGACGCCGCCGAAGTCGAAGACGACGGCCGGGAGGTCGGACATGATGCGACTGTATTACGTCGTCGGCCGGCGCAGAACGAACCGGACACCGCCGAGGTCGAGGTCACGGTCCTCCCGCGCATCGAGCAGGACCGTCGCGACACCGTCGGTGCCGGGCCGGAAGGCGATCCGCGCGTCGTCGAGCAGCAGGGAGCCGTCGCGGAGCGGGGCGCCGGTCGCGGCCGCCCAGCGCTCGGCGAGGGCCGCCGGATCCGTCCCGTGCACCTCGAGCCCGGCCAGGTCGGTGACGACGTCCGTGCGGACGTGCTCGCGCCACGGCCCCTCCACGACGGTGAAGTCCTCGGGCGGGTCCGAGACGTCGAGCGAGAGCAGGGCGGCGCCGGTGTCGGCGGGATGCAGGTGCAGGGCGGCCCACCGGCCGCGGGCCTGCGGGCGGTCGAACTCCGCGACCACCCGGATGCCGTGCCGCTCGAGCCGCGGGCGGTGCTCCTCCAGGTCCGTCGCCTGGAAGATCACCATGTAGACACCCTGGCCGGCCCGCTCCAGCCGGCGGGCGGCCGAGGTCCCCTCGCGCACCGGCGCGCAGACCTCGAGGAACCGGTCCGGGCCCACCGGGTAGATCGCGCTGGACACGCCGAACCCCTCGAGCTCGGGGTCGAACGCGCAGCGGGAGAGGCCGAGATCGCGGGTGATCCGGGCGTCGAGGCCCTCCGGGTCGTCGGTGAGCAGGGTCAGCCAGCGCAGCCTGAGCACGATCGCAGTGTGCCCGGGTCCGCTCGCGGGCGTGCGGTCCCGGATGATGGACGGGTGAGCGCGCCCGACCCCGTCACCTCCCGCCTGCTGGGCCCCGCGGAGGTCCGCGCGCTCGCGGAGCGGTTCGGGATCCGGCCGACCAAGCGGTTGGGCCAGAACTTCGTGCACGACCCGAACACGGTGCGGCGGATCGTCAAGGCCGCGGACCTGGGACCCGACGACGTCGTGGTCGAGGTCGGGCCCGGCCTCGGCTCGCTGACCCTGGCCCTGCTCCCCGCGGTCGCCCACGTCCACGCCGTCGAGATCGACCCCGCCTTGGCCGCCGCGCTGCCCGGCACGGTCGGGGAGTTCGCGCCGGCGCTCGCCGACCGGCTGACCGTCACCAACCTCGACGCGATGAAGGTCGAGGCGCTGGACCCGGCGCCCACCGCCGTCGTCGCGAACCTGCCCTACAACGTCGGCGTCCCCGTGTTGCTGCACCTGCTCGCCGCCCTGCCGACCCTGCGGAAGGGACTGGTCATGGTGCAGCAGGAGGTCGTGGACCGGCTGGCCGCGAGCCCGGGCGGCAAGGTCTACGGGGTGCCCAGCGTCAAGCTCGCCTGGTTCGCCGACGCCCGCCGCGCCGGCCCGGTGCCGCGGGCGGTGTTCTGGCCGGTGCCCAACGTCGACTCGGGGTTGCTCTCCCTCACCCGCCGGGATCCGCCGCCGGGCGACCGTGCCGCGGTGTTCGCCCTGGTCGACGCCGCCTTCGCCCAGCGCCGCAAGGCCCTGCGCCCCGCCCTCGCCGGGTGGGCGGGCTCGGCCGCGGCCGCCGAGGAGGCCCTGCGTGCCGCGGGGATCGATCCCCTGGCCCGCGCCGAGACGCTCGGGATCGAGGACTTCGCCCGGCTCGCCGCCCACCGCCCCCGGTAACCGTCGCGCGTCCTGTCGGGGGTGCGGCCTACGCTTTCACGGCGTACCGATCCCGCGAGGAGACCCATGGCCGTCAGCGAGACCGACACCCGCTCCGGGGCCCCGCCCGCCACCAGCCCCTGGCCGGCGCTGTGGGCCCTGGTGCTGGGCTTCTTCATGATCCTGGTGGACTCCACGATCGTCTCCGTGGCCACGCCCGCCATCCAGGCCGACTTCGGGGCGAGCGTCGACGGCGTGGTGTGGGTGACCAGCGCCTACCTGCTCGCCTACGCGGTGCCCCTGCTCATCACCGGCCGGCTGGGGGACCGGTTCGGCCCGCGGCGGGTCTATCTCGTCGGGCTCGCGATCTTCACGCTCGCCTCGCTGTGGTGCGGGCTCACCCGCACGATCGAGATGCTGGTCGTGGCGCGGGTGCTCCAGGGGCTCGGCGCCTCGTTCATGACCCCGCAGACCATGGCCGTGATCACCCGCACCTTCCCGGCCGACCAGCGGGGCCGGGCGATGAGCCTGTGGGGCGCGGTCGCCGGCGTCGCCACCCTGGTCGGGCCCATCCTCGGCGGCGTCCTGGTCGACGGGCTGGGCTGGGAGTGGATCTTCTTCGTCAACGTGCCGGTCGGCGTCGTCGGGTTCGTGATGGCGATGAGGCTGGTCCCCGAGCTGCCCACGCACGTGCACCGGTTCGACGTGCTGGGCGTCGTGCTCAGCGCGATCGGCATGTTCCTGCTGGTCTTCGGCATCCAGGAGGGCCAGGCCTACGACTGGGGGCCGGGCGTCTGGGCGCTCATCGTGTCCGGGCTGGTGGTGCTGGCGGGCTTCGTGTTCTGGCAGTCGCGCAACCGGGCCGAGCCGCTGATGTCGCTCGGCCTGTTCCGGGACCGCAACTTCAGCCTGTCGAACGTGGCGATCACGACCGTCGGGTTCGCCGTCACGGCCATGTCCTTCCCGATCATGTTCTACGCGCAGGGCGTGCTCGGGCTCTCGCCCACCCGCTCGGCCCTGCTGCTGATCCCCATGGCGGTGTTCTCCGGTGTGCTCGCGCCGTGGGTCGGCCGGCTCACCGACCGGGCGCACCCGCGCTGGATCGCCGGGTTCGGCATGGCGGCCTGGGCCGCGTCGCTCGTCTGGCTGGCCGCGGTCATGGAGCCCGGTTCCGCGATCTGGCGGCTGCTGCTGCCGATCGCGCTGCTCGGCGTGGGCAACGCGTTCGTGTGGGGCCCGGTCGCCACCACCGCCAACCGCAACCTGCCGCCGGCGCAGGCCGGGGCGGGCGCCGGCGTCTACAACACCACCCGCCAGGTCGGCGCGGTGCTGGGCAGCGCCGGGATCGCGGTGCTCATGGAGTCCCGGCTCGCGGCGAACCTCGGCGGCGGCGGGGACGCCCCGGCGGGGGAGAGCATCGCCGCGGTGCCGCCCGCCCTGCACGGGCCCTTCACCACGGCCATGGCCCAGGCCCTGCTGCTGCCGGCCGGAGTACTGGTGATCGGCCTGGTGGCCGTGCTCACCTTCACCGTCAGCCTCAGGTCACCGGTCCGCCGCGGTCAGTAGGGTTGGGTGGTGCTCTCCGCCGTTCGACCGCCGGTCACCGTCCGGGTGCCCGCGAAGATCAACCTCCACCTGGCGGTGGGCGGCGTGCGCGCGGACGGCTACCACGACCTGGTGACGGTCTTCCACGCCGTGAGCCTGTTCGACGAGATCGCCGTCTCGGCGAGCGACCAGCCGGGCCTCGAGGTGTACGGCGAGGGGGTCTCCGAGGTCCCGGTCGACGACACGAACCTGGCCTGGCGGGCCGTCGAGCTGCTGGCCCAGCGCTCCGGCCACGACCCGGACGTGCGCGTCGTGCTGCGCAAGGGCATCCCGGTCGCCGGCGGCATGGCCGGCGGGAGCGCCGACGCCGCGGGAACGCTGGTCGCGCTCTCCGCGTTGTGGAAGCTGGACCTGAACCGGGACGAGCTGTCGTCCATGGCGGCCGAGCTGGGCAGCGACGTCACCTTCGCCCTGCACGGCGGCACGGCGCTGGGCACCGGGCGCGGCGAGCGGATCGTCCCGGTCCTGTCGCGGCACCCGATGCACTGGGTCGTCGCGCTCGCCCGGCGCGGGCTCTCGACACCGACGGTGTTCGCGGAGCTGGACCGGCTGCGCGGCGACGAGGAGCCGCCGGAGCGCCCGGTCGAGCCGGTGCTCGGCGCGCTCGCCCAGGGCGATCCGCGCCAGCTCGCCCTGTCGCTGGGCAACGACCTGCAGGCCGCGGCGGTGAGCCTCGCCCCCGACCTGCGCCGTACCCTGAGGGCAGGGGTCAGCGCGGGCGCGCTGGCCGGGATCGTCTCCGGCTCGGGCCCCACCTGCGCGTTCCTCTGCTCCGACGCCGAGTCGGCGGTCGAGGTCGCCGCGGAGCTCGCCGGCGTCGGCGTCTGCCGCACCGTCCGCGTCGCGCACGGTCCCGTTCCCGGGGCCCGCGTGGTCGACGCGGACGAGCCCCCACCCGTACCGCCCGCCCCGAGCGGGTCGCCCTGGCCGCCGGCCCGGGCCTGAGAGAGGACAGATGGCCGGACAGAACCTGGTCAACCTGGAGAACGTCTCCGCACACGTCCCCGGCGACGCCTCGCGCGTGCTGCTCGACGGCGTGTCCCTCGGCGTCGAGCGCGGCGAGCGGGTCGGTGTCGTCGGCCTCAACGGCGGCGGCAAGACCACCCTGCTCGAGGTGCTCGCCGGGCGCCGCGCGCCGGACGGCGGGCGGGTGTCCCGCCTCGGCGGCCTGAAGCTCGCCTACCTCACGCAGGGGGACGACTTCCCGGCCGGCGCCCGCGTCCGGGACGTCGTGCTCGCCGACTACGCCGCCGACCACGAGTGGGCCGCGGACCCCAAGGCGCGCGACGTCCTGGGCGGGCTCGGCCTGCGCGATCTGGAGCGCACCGTCGACGGGCTGTCCGGCGGTGAGAAGCGCCGCGTCGCGCTGGCCCGCGCGCTGCTCGGCGAGCCGGACCTGGTCGTGCTCGACGAGCCCACCAACCACCTCGACGTCGAGGGCGTCAGCTGGCTGGCCGAGCACCTGCTGTCCCGGCGCTGCGGGGTCGTGGTCGTGACGCACGACCGCTGGTTCCTCGACGCCGTCTGCACCCGGACCTGGGAGGTCGCGAACGGCCGCGTCGAGAGCTACCTCGGCGGCTACCAGGACTGGGTGTTCGCGCGGGCCGAGCGCGCCCGCCAGGCCGACGCGGCGGAGATGCGCCGGCGCAACCTGGCCCGCAAGGAGCTGGCCTGGCTGCGGCGCGGCCCGCCCGCCCGGACGTCGAAGCCGCGGTACCGGATCGAGGCCGCCGAGGCTCTGATCGCGGACGTGCCGCCGCCGCGCAACACCGTCGAGCTGCTGAACTTCGCGACGAACCGGCTCGGCCGCACCGTCCTCGAGCTCGAGGACGCCACGGTGAGGATCGGCGACCGGACGCTGCTGGACCGCCAGACCTGGCGGCTCGGCCCGGGCGACCGGATCGGGATCGTCGGCGTCAACGGCTCGGGCAAGACCACGCTGCTCCGGTCGCTGACCGGCGAGCGCCCGCTCGACGGCGGCAAGCGGATCGAGGGCAAGACGGTGCAGCTCGCGCAGCTCACCCAGGACCTCGGTGACCTGCCGAAGGACATGCGGGTGCTGGAGGCGGTCGAGGCCGTCGCCAAGTACGTCCGGTTCGGCAAGGAGGAGATGACGGCCTCGCAGGTGGCCGAGCGGCTGGGCTTCCCGCCCGCCCGGCAGTGGACGCCGGTGGGCCGGCTCTCCGGTGGCGAGCGGCGCCGGCTGCAGCTCACCCGGCTGCTCATGGCCGAGCCCAACGTGCTGCTGCTGGACGAGCCGACGAACGACCTCGACGTCGACACCCTGACCAACCTCGAGGACCTGCTCGACGGCTGGCCGGGCACGCTGGTGGTGGTCAGCCACGACCGGTACCTCACCGAGCGGGTGTGCGACACCGTCGTGGCCCTGTTCGGTGACGGGAAGATCACGCACCTGCCCGGCGGGATCGAGGAGTACCTGCGCCGCCGGGCGGCGGCCGGGACCCCCACCGAGGCCCCGCAGGCCGCGTCGGCCCCGGCGCCCAAGGCGGCCTCGACGGTCAGCGCGGCCGAGCAGCGCGCCGCCCGCAAGGAGGCCGCGCGGCTGGAGCGGAAGATGGAGCAGCTCACCAAGCGCGAGGAGCAGCTGCACGCGAAGCTCGCGGAGGCGGCGACGGACCCGCAGAAGCTGATGGAGCTCTCCGCGGAGCTGAAGTCCGTCGAGACCGAGCGCGAGGCCGTCGAGCTGGAGTGGCTGGAGGCCGCGGAGCGGGCCGAAGCCTGACCCGCACTAGGGTTCCACAACGCGCTCCAGCAGCGTCTTGACGCGCAACATGGTTCCATAACGCGCTCTCAGACGGTGTTTCCGCGCGTTATGGAACCATACTGCGACTCGTCAGCCGCGGAGGGCCGCCAGCTCCTCGGCCCGCCGCCGCTCGTGCTCGGCGAGGTCGGCGCGGGCCTTCTTCACGCTCCACCGGCCCCGCAGCAGCGGGACGGTGGCGGCCAGCGCCACCGCGAAGACGACCGCGATCCACATCCACAGCCGCCACTGGTCCCCGGTGATCGCGGCGGCGTGCTGGATCTCGCCCAGCTTCGCCGCGAGGTCCGCCGGGATCGGCTGCCCGGCGGCCTGCAGCCGGTGCGCCTCCGCCACGTACGGCTCGGCCGCGACCAGGGTGTTCGCCGAGGTCACGACGTGCGGCACGATCAGGAACGACAGGAACACGACCACGCGGATGATCCACGCCCAGATCGCGAGGCCCGTCGCGGTGAGGGCCGGGTTGCGCGCCTCGACGGTCTCGGTGAAGGCCGCGTACCAGGGCACGGCGAACCCGGCCCAGGAGGTGGCCAGCACGGCCATGATGATCGCGAGCGTGAGGTAGCTCGGCTTCCCGCCGACCAGGGTGATCAGCACGATCTGCATGGCGATGCACAGCACCGCACCCGCGAGGATCCACGGCTTGCGCACCAGGAAGCGGTCGACGAGCCCGCCGTAGGTCAGCGAGAGCAGCACGTTGAACGCCCACGCCCACGCGATCACGCTGTTCGACTCGGCGAGGTCGAAGCCCCAGACGGTCGTGAACAGCACGGGCGCGAAGCCGACGATCGTGTAGTAGAAGAGCAGCGCGACCGAGAAGCCGATCGCCGGGACCACGACGTCGACCTTCATCAGCTGCCGCCACGGGTGCGCCAGGTTCACGGCCACCTCGCCCCGGGCGGCGCGAGCCTCGAGCAGCTCGCGGTCCGCCTCGGACACCGCGGCCTGGTCGCGCAGCGCCGGGTTCAGCTCCTTCATCCAGACCAGCGCGATCAGCGACACGACGATCCCGATGATGCCGGCGATGCGGAACTGGCTCTGCCAGCTCACCAGCGAGCCCAGCGTGAGCGCTGCGACCGCGGAGGCGAGCAGCGAGCCGGCCGGCGGCGCGACGTTCCAGAAGCCCATCGCCCGGGCGCGGCCCATCTGCGGGCTGAAGTCGCGGACCAGCGCCGGCGTGGCCACCAGCAGCATGCCCTCCATGATCGCGACGACCGTGGAGAGGACCATGAAGGTCCACTTGTCCTGGACCTGCGTGATGGCGAACGCCGTGATCGCGCCGACCACCAGCATCCCGTAGACCACGATGTTCGCCCGGCCCAGCCGGTCGGCGAGCCCGGCGGCCAGGGAGCCGAAGGCGCCCAACAGGTTCGCCACCGCGAGCCCGGTCGTGAGGAACAGGAAGGACATGCCGAGCTGCTGGGAGACCAGGGTCGAGACGGCGCCCAGCGTGTACTGCTCGTAGTAGATGACGACCGTGGCGAGCACGGCGAGCACGAGGCGGCCGTAGCGCTCGCCACCGGTGGGATAGCGGTCGAGCCTGCGGTCGATCAGGAAGGCCCAGCGGCGGCGCTCGGACGCCTCCGTTCCGGTTCCGGGCAGGGTGGAGCGTACGGTCGAATCCACAGTGGAGGTCCTCGTTCCCTCGGCGGCGCTGCATCCCGGGAGCGGAGACGGGCGGGTACCCATCTGCCGAACGATCGTTAAGCGGGACCGTAATCGCGGTCACAGCGATGGTCAACGGCCGGTTGCGGAGCCCCGTCGGCGAAACCGGACGTCACGGCACGAACCCGGTCGGTCACGGCCGGAGATACGCCGATCGGCGCAGCGGCCAGGGACGGGCAGCCACGCTGACAGCCCCCGCGGCCGGCTGACACGGCGCGGCGGTCCGCTGTCAGCCGGATGCCAGCGCCGCCGCCGACTCTGGTGGCCATGAACGAACCGGCCATCCGCGTCGAGGGTCTGGTGAAGACCTTCGGCGCCACCACCGCCCTCGCCGGCGTCGACCTGGAGGTCCGGCGCGGCAGCGTGCTGGGCCTGCTCGGGCCGAACGGCTCCGGCAAGACCACCACCGTCCGCGTCCTGTCCACCCTGCTGCGCCCGGACGGCGGCCGGGCCACCGTGCTGGGTCACGACGTCCTGGCCGACGCCCCGGCCGTCCGGCTCCGCATCGGCCTCACCGGTCAGTACGCCGCGGTCGACGACGCCCTGTCCGGCGTCGAGAACCTGCGGCTGATCGGGCGGCTGCTGGACCTGTCCCGGCGCGACGCCCGCCGCCGCACCGACGAGCTGATCGAGCGGTTCGGCCTGGCCGAGGCCGCCGGCCGCCGCGTCAAGACCTACTCGGGCGGGATGCGCCGGCGGCTCGACCTGGCGGCGAGCCTGGTCGGCCGGCCGGACGTGCTGTTCCTCGACGAGCCGACCACGGGCCTGGACCCGCGGCACCGCAACGAGGTGTGGGAGCACGTGCGCGGCCTGGCCGCCGAGGGGACGACCGTCCTGCTCACCACCCAGTACCTGGAGGAGGCCGACCAGCTGGCCGAGGACCTCGTGGTCCTCGACCGCGGGCGGGTGATCGCGAGCGGCACCCCGGCCTCGCTCAAGGCCGAGGTCGGCGGGCAGTTGCTGCACGTGCGGCCGCTGCACCGCGCCGACGTCGGCGCCGTCGCCACGCTGCTCGGCGAGCTGACGCCGGAGACGCCCGCGATCGACCCGACCGGTGAGCTGACCGTCTCGGGCTCCTCCGCGCTGCTGCACCGGCTCGGCGCCCGGCTCGACGACGCCGGTGTCACCGTCGCCGAGCTCGGCCTGCGGCTGCCCAGCCTCGACGACGTGTTCCTGACCCTGACCGGCCGCCCCGCCGAGGCCGGCCCCGCGACCGAGGAGGCCGCATGACCACCACCGCCACCGCTCCCACGCCCACCACCGTCCCCGGACCCCCGCCACGCACCGGGGCCCGCCACGGGCCGTCGACGCTGCGGCACGGCACCACCCTGGCCTGGCGCGGCCTGGTGAAGACGGTCCACTCGCCCGAGGCGCTGATCGACGTCACGCTCCAGCCGGTCATCTTCCTGCTGCTGTTCGTGTACGTCTTCGGCGGCGCGATCGCCGGCAACACCTCCGCGTACCTGCAGTTCGCGCTGCCCGGCGTGCTGGTGCAGACCGTGATCTTCGCCTCCGCGGGCACCGGCACCGGCCTGGCCGACGACCTGCACACCGGGATCTTCGACCGCTTCCGGAGCCTGCCGGTCTCCCGGGCCGCCCCGCTGCTCGGCGCGATCGGCGCGGACCTGGCCCGCTACGCCACGTCCGGCGTGATCATGCTGGGCTTCGGCGCGATCCTCGGCTTCCGGACCTCCGCGGGCCCGGCGGCGATCGTGGCCGCGCTGCTACTGGTCATGGCCTTCGCGTTCGCGCTGTGCTGGGTGTTCACCGCACTGGCGATGGTGGTCAGGGACCCGCGGTCCGTCCAGGGGCTCGGCGCGCTGATCTCGCTGCCGCTCACCTTCGGCAGCAACGTGTTCGTGCCGGCGTCGACCATGCCCGGCTGGCTGCAGGGCTGGGTCGACGTCAACCCGGTGTCGAAGACCGCCGACGCCGTGCGGGGGCTCCTGCTCGGCGGCCCGGTCGCGGGACCGGCCGGCACCGCGCTGCTGTGGGCGGCGGGCATCACGCTGGTGTTCGCGCCGATCGCGGTGACGCTCTACCGCCGCAGGACCTGATCCCGGAGCAGGTCCAGCCCGGCCTGCGGCGGGAGGCCCGCGGCCTCCCGCCGCGGGGCGTCCGCCCCCGGGCCCAGGGCCTGCAGCAGCGCGACGACGGCGGGGTCCCCCCGGTCCAGGACGCCGCGGCGGGACTCGGCCACGCCGAGCGCCCGGGCGGCCCCGTCGCGGTCCCCGCGGGCCATGGCCAGCCGGGCGACGGTCTCGGCCACCATCCCGACCACCGGCCCGTCCCGGCTCGCCTCCCCGGCGTCGACGGCCTCGGTCAGCAGCTCCGCCGCGCGCCCGGTGTCGCCCGCGGCCAGCTCGACCAGTGCGCGCTGGGCGTAGAGGTGCGCCCTCCGCTGCGGTACGGCGATCCCGCCGCCCGCCGCCGGGTCGATCGCCGCGAGCCGGGCGCGCGCCGCGGTCAGGTCGCCCTCCAGGCGGTCCAGCTCCGCGAGCGAGACCTTCACCATCTCCGGCGAGGCGTACTCGGAGCCGTCCAGCATCCCCAGCGCCTCGGTGTAGAGCTTGCGGGCCAGCGCGTGGTCGCCGACGCGCGCCGCGAGGCCGCCGCGGCGGACGAGGTACTGGGGCAGGTCGTCGTCGTTGGCGAGCTCGGTGGCGAGCGCGATGGCCTCCTCGAACGCGGCCGCCGCGGCGTCCGCGTCGCCCGCCCAGGCCTCCAGCTCGCCGAGCGTGGTCAGCGTCATCCCCAGCCCGAACCGGTCCCCGACCTGCGTGAACAGCGCGTGCGCGGCCCGGACCAGTTCGTGTTCCAGATCGATCAGGCCGGCGTTCTCGGCCAGCGTCGCGCGGATCTCCAGGGCGAACGCCCGGACCCACGGGTCCGGGTGCGTGGTGCTGACCGGCGCCAGCGGTTCCTGGTCCTGGACCGCGAACGCGGCGCTCATCGGCCCGATCAGGTCGAGCGCGGGATGCCGGGGCTGCGGGACCTGCTCGGCCTGCGCGGTGGCGCGCGTGATGTGCCGCCGGGCCTCCACCATCGCCCCGCGGCCGAGCGCCTCGATCGCCCGGAACGCGGTCACCCGGGCGACCACCGCGATCGGGGCGGGATCGGGCGGGAGGTCGCCGACCGCCCGCACCCAGCGCATCGACTCCTCGGTGGCGCCGCGGATCAGCCACGCCCAGAACATGCCGGCGACCAGCCGGTACGCGGTCGCGGAGTCCCGCTCGGCGACGGCCCGGCGCAGCGCCCCGGTGATGTTGCCCGCCTCCGCGCGCAGCACCTCGAGCCAGCGCAGCTGCTCGCGGCCGCGCAGCTCCGGCTCGGCCCGCTCCACGAGGGTGACCGTCCAGGCCGCGTGCCGCGCGGCCGTCGCGTGCTCCTCGCCGGCGACGACGAGCCGCTCCCGCGCGTACTCGCGGATCGTCTCCAGCATCCGGTACCGGGTCGGCGCCCCTGGTTGCGGCACGGCCACGACCAGCGACTTGTCGACGAGCGCGGCCAGCGTGCCGAAGGGGTCGTCCAGACCCTCGCCGCAGACCTGGTCCGCCGCGTCGGCCGTGGCCCCGCCGGAGAAGACCGCGAGCCGGCGGGCGAGGACGCGTTCGGGCTCGTCGAGCAGGTCCCAGCTCCAGTCGACGACCGCGCGCAGGGTCTGGTGTCGGGGCAGCACGGTCCGGGAGCCGGTGGTGAGCAGCCGGAAGCGGTCGTCGAGCCGCGCGAGGATCTCCTCGGGGCTCAGCGCCCGCAGCCGGGCGGCCGCGAGCTCGATCGGCAGCGGCTGGCCGTCGAGCCTCCGGCAGATCTCCGTGATCGCCGTCGCGTGCGCCCCGGCGTCGAACCCGGGCGCGACGGCCTCGGCCCGGTCGGCGAACAGGCGGGTGGCCGCGGCCTCGTCGAGCGCCTCGACGGGGTGCAGCCGTTCCCCGGGCACGGCCAGCGGCTCGCGGCTGGTCGCGACGATCCGCACCGCCGGGCAGCGGTCGAGCAGCCCACCCGCCAGCGCCGCGACCGCATCGACCAGGTGCTCGCAGTTGTCCAGGACCAGCACGAGATCGCGGCGGCCCACGGCGGCTACCAACCGCTCCGTCGCGTCGGGATGCTCCTCCTGGCGGATCACCAGCTCCGGGCCGCCGACGGCGGTGAGCACCGTCTCCGCGAGCTGGTCGGAGCCGGTCAACGGGGCGAGCTCGGCGACCGACCCCTCCGGGCACGCCTCGCGGGCGAGCCGCGTCTTGCCCGCGCCGCCGGGGCCCACCAGCGTGACGAGCCGCGCGGTCCCGAGCAGCTCCCGCAGCCGTCCGACGTCCGCCTCCCGGCCGACGAAGCTCGTGAGCGGGCGGGGAGCGGTGGGGCGGGCCGGGCGCGGCGGGGGAGCCGTGGGGGCCGGCACGCCACGGAGGACCTCGAGTCGCGCGCGGTCCAGCTCCGGGCCCGGATCGACGCCGAGCTCCTCGACGAGGCGGCCGCGGGTGCGGTCGAGGACGGCGAGGGCGTCCGCCTGGCGGCCGGTCGCGTGCAGCACCCGCGCCAGGGCCGCCGCGGCGCTCTCGCGCAACGGCTGTTCGGTGAGCAGGCCGGTCAGCGCCTCGAGCGACGCCGCGGGCCGGCCGAGGGCGAGGTCCAGCTCGGCGGCCCGCTCGACGGCNAGCAGGCCGGTCAGCGCCTCGAGCGACGCCGCGGGCCGGCCGAGGGCGACGAGCAGCGCGGCGGCCCGCTCGACGGCCGCCGCCCGCTGCTCGTCCAGCTGCGCCGCGGCCGCCTCGGCGAACGGGAGGCGCCGGACGTCGGCCAGGGCGGGCCCGCGCCACAGGGCCAGGGCCGCGCCGACGAGCTCGCGCGCCGCGGTGGGGTCGGGTTCCTCACGGGCCTCGGCGAGCCGGCGCGCGGCCTGCCCGGCGTCGACCCCCTCGGGCGCGACCTCGAGCCGGTAGCCGCCGGGCACCGTCGCGACGAGATCGGCGCCGAGCGCGCGGCGCAGCCGGGACACCAGGGCCTGCAGGGCGTTCGCGGCGTCGTCGGGCGGGTCGGCGCCCCACAGGTCGTCGACCAGGGTGCCGACGGTGACGGTGCGCCCGGGGGCGAGCGCGAGCCGGGCGAGCAGCCCGCGCAGCCGCAGGCCGCCGGGAGCGATGTCGGCGCCGGTCGCGGCCCACGCCGCCACCGGTCCCAGGACCCCGATCCGCACGCGGTCAGTCTGCCGCGGACCGGATCACGACGCTAGCGATATATCGCCGAATGTCGCCGCGAGGGCACCGCCCGGGGCGGCCGTCAGCGGCGCAGCTCGTTGAGCAGGAACGCCTCGGCCCGCGCGCCCGTGGCGAACATCGACAGCGAGAGGCTCTCGTCGATGCCGTGCCAGCGGCTCGCCGGGTCGCCCACGCCGGTGACCAGCACCGCGGCGCCGGGGAAGGTGCGGGCGAACTCGGCGATGAACGGGATGCTGCCGCCGATGCCCATCTCGACGGTCGCGGTGCCGAACGCCTCGGAGAAGGCGCGCTTGGCCGCGTCGTACGCGCCGCCGGTGGCGTCGAGGCTGAAGGGCTCGGCCACGCCCGACCCGGGCTCGACCGTGACCTGCGCGCCCCACGGCACGTGTGCCCGCAGGTGCTCGGCGAGCTTCTCCCGCGCGGCCAGGGCGTCCTCGCCGGGGGCGAGCCGCATGCTGACCATCGCGCGGGCGCGCGGGAGCAGCACGTTCGCGGCCTGGGCGACCGAGGGCGCGTCGATCCCGAGGACGGCGATGGCCGGTTTGTGGTAGATCCGCTCGGCCAGCGTGCCGGTCCCGAGGAGCTCGACGCCCTCCACCAGTCCCGCCTCGGCGCGCCACTCCGCCTCGGGGATGTCCAGTGCGGCGGCGTCCGTGCCCAAGTTCGCGTGCAGGCCGGGGACGGCGACCTCGCCCTTCTCGTCGTGCAGGCTCGCGAGGGCGTGGGTCAGCGCGGTGAGCGCGTCGCCGACCGGCCCGCCGAACACGCCGGAGTGCAACGGGCGCTCCAGCATGGACACCTCGACCACGACGTCGACCAGCCCGCGCAGGCTCGTGGTCAGCGCCGGGACGTCGACGGCCGGGTTGGCGGCGTCGGCGATCACGATGACGTCCGCGGCGAGCAGCTCGTGGTGCTCGCGCAGCAGCTGCGGGAGCGTGGGCGAGCCGGACTCCTCCTCGCCCTCGATGAACAGCGTGACCCCGACGGGCGGCTTCCCCTCGTACGCGCGCAGCACCGCGACGTGGGTCATCACGCCCGCCTTGTCGTCCGCGGCTCCGCGGCCGTAGAGCCGGCCCGCCCGCTCGGTGGGCTCGAAGGGCGGGCTGGTCCAGTGCTCGTCGCCGCCGGTGGGCTGGACGTCGTGGTGCGCGTAGAGCAGCACCGTCGGCTGCCCCTCGGGAGCGGGCCACTGCGCGACGACGGCCGGCGCGCCGCCTTCCGCGCGCAGGATCTGCAGGTTCGCGGGGTTCAGTGCGCCCGCCAGCTCCGCGACCGCCGCGGCGCTCGCCTCGGTGTCGGCGGCGTGCGCCGGGTCGGCCCAGATGCTGGGGATGCGGACCAGCCGCTCGAGGTCGGCGCGCGCGCCCGGGATCACGGCCTCGACGGCCGCGGCGATCGAGTCACGGGTGGAAGCCACGGCCCGACCCTACGCCCGGGCCCGCTCCCACGTCGTGGATCCATACTGCGGTCAGGTCGGCGGTCGTGACGCGTTGTGGATCCATCGTGCGCTCCGGTCGGCGGTGTTGAGGCGTTGTGGATCCATAACGCGTCCGGGCGAGGCTTCTCGGCGCGTTGTGGATCCCCAGCGCGCCGGGGGCGATCTCCCGGGCGCGGTGTGGATCCGTGCCGCGACTCCCGGTGCGGGCCTTAGGCTGCGCAGCATGTCCCGGTTCCTCGCGACGTTGCTGGAGTCCGCCGCCGACACCTCCCGCGGCATGACGACCGGCGAGCCCGCCGCCCCCGTCCGTCGACCGTGGAGCGAGGTGCACCGGACCGCGCGCGGGATCGCCGACGCCCTGCGCCGCCCCGAGCGGGACACCCCCGCCCTCACCCGCGGCGGCGCCGTCGGGGTGCTGGCGGGCGACCCGGCGTCGATCGCCCCGCTCGCGCAGGCGGTGTGGCTCACCGGCGGCAGCGTCACGATGCTGCACCAGCCCACCGCGCGCACCGATCTGATGCACTGGGCCGAGGACACCGTCGCCGTGCTGCGGATGATCGACGCGAGCATGGTCCTGCTCGGCGCCCCCTTCGACGGGCTCGCCCCGGTCCTCACCGAGCGCGGCATCCCGTTCCGGCTGGTCGACTCGCTGCAGGGCGACCCCGACGCCGTCACCCCCGACGCCGACGCCGCCGCCGAGGACGACACCGCCCTGCTCCAGCTCACCAGTGGCTCCACCGCGGAGCCGAAGGCCGTGCGGATCACACACCGCAACCTGCACGCGAACATCAGCGCGATGCGCGAGGCCGCGCGCCTCGACGTCGAGCAGGACGTGATGGTCTCGTGGCTGCCCCTCTTCCACGACATGGGCATGGTCGGGTTCCTGACGATCCCGATGGTCACCGCGCTCGAGCTCGTCACCGTCACGCCGGTCGACTTCCTGTCCCGGCCGCTGCTGTGGGCCGAGCTGATCTCGAAGTACCGCGGCACCGTCACCGCCGCGCCGAACTTCGCCTACGCCGTGCTCGCCCGGCAGCTCGCGCGGGCGGACCAGGAACTGGACCTCTCCACGCTGCGGATCGCGCTCAACGGCGCCGAGCCGGTCGACCCCGCGGCCGTCGGGGCGTTCGTGGACGCGGGGGCGCGGTTCGGGCTGCGGCCCGAGTCGGTGCTGTGCGCGTACGGGATGGCGGAGACGGCGCTCGGGGTGGCCTTCGCGCCCGTCGAGACCGGGCTGGCCGTCGACGAGATCGACGCCGAGGCCCTCGAGTCCGGCCGCCGCGCCGAGCCCGCCGGCGAGGGCCCGAGGCGCTCGTTCCCGCTGCTCGGGCCGCCCCTGCCGGGGATCGAGGCGCGCGTGGTCGGGGAGTCCGGCGAGGTGCTCGGCACCCGCGGGGTCGGCGTGATCCAGCTGCGCGGCGAGTCCGTGACACCGGGCTACCTGACGGTGAAGGGGCCCGTGGTCACCCAGGACACCGAGGGCTGGTTCGACACCGGCGACGAGGGCTACCTCGTCGAGGACGGCCAGGTCGTCGTGTGCGGGCGGCGCAAGGACGTGATCATCATGGGCGGGCGCAACATCTACCCGACCGACATCGAGCGGGCCGCCGCCGAGGCCGACGGCGTGCGGGCGGGCAACGTCGTGGCGGTGCGGTTGTTCGCGGGGGAGGGGCAGCGGCGCGAGTCGTTCGCCGTGGCGGTCGAGGCCCGCAAGGCCGACGACGAGACCGAGGCCGCCCTGATCCGCAAGGACGTCACCGCGCGGGTGGTGTCGGCGGTCGGCGTGCGCCCGGCGCGGGTGGAGGTCCTGCCGCCCGGCAGCCTGCCCAAGACGCCCTCGGGCAAGCTGCGCCGCGCCGCCACCGCCGACCTCCTCGAGGCCCGCGCCTGAGCGTCTCCCGCCCCGCGACGGAGCGAACGGCGCTCTCGCTCGTCAGATGTGAACGAGAGTGCCGCTCGCTCAGCGGGAGCCGGAGCCGTCGCTCAGCCGGAGAGGGCGTGGAAGCGGTTCTGCGCCGGCTCGAGGCCCTGCTCCAGCAGCGCCTCGGCGGCGTCGGCGGCCAGGTCGACCGCGAGGTCGAGCTCCTTGCGCTCGGTCCCGGAGAACCGTTTGAGCACGAAGTCCGCCGGGTCCTGACGGCCGGGCGGGCGGCCGATGCCGAACCGCACCCGCAGGTAGTCCTTGGTGCCGAGCGAGCGGCTGATCGAGCGCAGGCCGTTGTGCCCGCCCTCGCCGCCGCCCCGCTTCAGCCGGATCACCCCGAAGCCGAGGTCGAGGTCGTCGTGCACCACGACGAGCTCCTCGGGCGGGACGGAGAAGTACCGGACCAGCCCGGCGACGGGACCGCCGGACTCGTTCATGTACGTCCGCGGCTTGGCCAGCACGACCTTGCGGCCCGCGAGCCGGCCCTCGGCGATCTCGGCGTTGGACCGCTTGTGCAGCGAGAACCGCGCGCCGGCCCGCCCGGCCAGCAGCTCGACGACGCCGAACCCCACGTTGTGCCGGGTGTCGGCGTAGCCGGGCCCGGGGTTCCCGAGCCCGACCACCAGCGCCGTGCCGGCAGACGGTGCCGGCGCCACCGGTCAGCTCTCGGCGGAGCCGGACTCGCCCTCGGCCGAGGCCTCGGGCTCGTCGGACGGGGTCTCGGGGGCCTCCTCGACCACACCGGCACCCTCGGTGTCCTGGGTGGCCTCCAGGTCCTCGGCGGTCGGTGCGGCGACCACGTTGACGACCAGGGCCTCGGCGTCGGTGCGCAGCTCCGAGCCTTGGGGCAGGGTGACCTGGCCCGCGGCGAACTGGGTGCCGACCTCGGCGCCCTCGATCGAGATCTCGACGTGCTCGGGGATGGTCAGGGCGTCCGCCTCGACCTCGATCGTGTTCAGCTCCTGAGTGACCAGGGTGTCGGGGCCGGCCTCGCCGGTGACGACGACCGGGACCTCGACGACGACCTTCTCGCCCCGCTTCACGACCAGGAGGTCGACGTGCTCGATGTACGGGCGGATCGGGTGGAAGGTGACGGTCTTGGTCAGCGCCAGCTGGCTGGTGCCGGCGACGTCGAGCTCGAGCACGGCGTTGCGGCCCTGCTCGCGGACGACGGCGGCGAACTCCAGCGACGGCAGCGCGAGGTGCTGCGGGTCGGTGCCGTGCCCGTACAGCACGGCCGGGATCTTGCCCGCCTTGCGGGTGCGCCGCGCGGCGCCCTTGCCGAACTCGGTCCGGGTCTCGGCGGCGATCTTGGACTGGGCCACGGTGGGTCTCTCTCCTCGTGCAGCTGATCTCGAGCGCGCGGCGAGGAGGCGGCGGACACGCCGACCCACGTCGATGACGGCGGGCTCGTCGAACGACCCGCCCTCGCCGCGGAACCGTCGACAAGGGTACGCCCGGCCGCTTCGCGGCCCGCCGGAGGGGTCCGCGGAACGCGCCGACACGGCCGCGGCCAGCGCCGGAGGGGAGACGAAACCCATCCCGGCGCCGACGAAGGGATGTCCGAGGCCGAACTCGCGGGTCAGGCGGTGCCGATCGTGTTCCCGTCACAGGTCCGGGTCATGGCCGGTCCTTCGGCTCAGGGGTGGTTCGGCCGGTAGAACATCTCGAGCTGGAAGCGGTCCGGATCCTTGAAGGTCAGGACCGAGCCGTAGACCTCGTCGACGACGGGCGAGTGGGCGACCCCCTTGTCGCGGAACCAGGCCGACCACTCGTCGAGCTCCTCGCGGCTGTCCACCTTGAGCCCCAGGTGGTCGCCACCCGTGCGGGTGGGATCGAACTCCTCGCCCCGGTTGGCGCCGTGCTGCTGCAGACACAGCACCATCCCGTTGCGCGGGTGCACGAGGATCCACTCTTCGTACTCCGCGGTGCGCGACTCCTCGAACTGCTCGAAGCCCAGCACCTCGCGGTACCAGTCCCGGCTCGTGTCCCTGTCGCGGACCGACAGCGACACGTGCGACACCCCGGCGAACTCCGGCACGACACCCTCCCCCCGGCGTCTATACTGACAATGGCAGTATCCGACGGCTGCGGACGAGCGTCAAGGGAGTGGGATGAAGGGCCTGTCGACCACCTCGTACGCGATCCTGGGGCTCCTCGCGATCCGGCCCTGGACGACCTACGAGCTGGCCAAGCAGATGGAGGTCAGCCTGCGGAACTTCTGGCCGCGGGCCGAGCGCCGGCTCTACGAGGAACCCCGGAAGCTCGTCGACCACGGCCTGGCCTCGGTCACCCGGGAGAGGGTCGGCAGCCGGCCGCGCTCGGTCTACCGGATCACCCCGGCGGGCCGGGACGCCCTGCGCGCCTGGCTCGCGGAGCCGGGCGCCCTCGCGTCACTCGAGTTCGAGGCGCTGGTGAAGGTGTTCTTCGCCGAGCAGGGCGGGAAGGACGTCCTGGTCGCCAACCTGCGGCGGGTCCTGGACGGTACGCGCGAGCGGGTGGCGCGGGACGCCGACTGGGCGGACCACTACCTGCGCACCGGCGGCCAGTTCCCGGAGCGCCTCCCCGTCATCAGCCTGGTGGGGGTGCTCCAGGCGGAGCTGAACAGGACCGTCGCGGACTGGGCGAGATGGGCGCTGGACACGATCGACGAATGGCCCGAGGACCTGACCGAGGCGTCGCCGGCGCGGGGCGCCCTGGAACGAGTGCGCCGGCACGGGGAGTTCCAGGGCGAGGAGGGGGCGGACGGGCGCGCCAGGTGACGAGGGGTGCGGCCGGGGCGCCGTCGGTACCCGGCGGCCGTCCGCGTGCGGCGGGAGGGCTGTCGCCCGACGGCGGACGGGCAGGTGCGTGCCCGTCCGCCGCGGACAGCGCGGACGTCGCGGCTAGGCGTTGCCGTCGAACAGGCTGGTGACCGAGCCGTCGTCGAAGACCTGGTGGATCGCCTCGGCCAGCAGCGGGGCGATCGGGAGCACGGTCATGGTGGGGAACCGCTTCTCGTCCGGGATCGGCAGGGTGTCGGTGAAGATCACCTCGCGGGCCCCGCAGGAGGACAGCCGCTCGACGGCCGGCCCGGAGAGCACACCGTGGGTCGCGGCGACGACGACGTCCCGCGCGCCCTCCTTGAGCAGCACCTCGACCGTCTTCGCCACCGTGCCACCGGTGTCGATCATGTCGTCGATGACCACGCAGGTCCGGCCCTGGATCTCGCCGACCACGCGGTTCGCCACGGCCTCGTTGGGCTTGAGCGGGTCGCGGGTCTTGTGGATGAACGCCAGCGGGGTGCCGCCGAGCGAGTCCGCCCACCGCTCCGCCAGCCGCACCCGGCCGGAGTCCGGCGACACGACGGCGAGATCGGCGTCCGAGTAGTGCTGCCGGATGTGCTCGGCGAGCACCGGCAGCGCGAAGAGATGGTCGACCGGGCCGTCGAAGAAGCCCTGGATCTGGGCGGTGTGCAGGTCGACGGTCATGATCCGGTCCGCGCCCGCGGTCTTGAACATGTCCGCGACCAGGCGGGCCGAGATCGGCTCACGGCCGCGGTGCTTCTTGTCCTGCCGCGCGTAGCCCCAGAACGGCATGACCACGGTGATCCGCTTGGCCGAGGCGCGCTTGAGCGCGTCGACCATGATCAGCTGCTCCATGATCGCGTCGTTGATCGGCGCGCTGTGCGCCTGCAGGACGAACGCGTCGCACCCGCGGACGGACTCCTCGAACCGCACGAAGATCTCGCCGTTCGCGAAGGAGTACGCCGACTGCGGCGTGACGGTGACGTCGAGCTCCTTGGCGACCTGCTCGGCCAGCTCCGGGTGCGCCCTTCCCGAGAAGAACATCAGGTTCTTCTTGGGCTGACCCGACATCGCACTCACTGCGCTGTGCCTCCTCGGCCGCTCTCGGCCGCGCCCCGGGCGGCCGTGTCGCTGGCCCGCTCGGCGGCCTCGGCCGCCGGCGAGCCGGGTCGCTTCCGTACGACCCATCCGTCGATGGTGCGCTGTGGCCCGGACGACACCGCCAGCGCCCCCGGGGGAACGTCCTCGCGGACGACCGTGCCGGCGCCCGTGTAGGCGCCGTCGCCGACGGTCACCGGTGCGATGAACATCGTGTCCGACCCGGTCCGCACGTGCGAGCCGATGGTGGTCCGGTGCTTGCCGACGCCGTCGTAGTTGACGAAGACCGACGAGGCGCCGATGTTGCTCTGCTCGCCGATCGTGGCGTCGCCCACGTAGGTGAGGTGCGGCACCTTGGAGCCGCGGCCGATCTCGGCGTTCTTCACCTCGACGAAGGTACCGATCTTGCCGTCGGCGCCGAGCCGGGCACCCGGTCGCAGGTAGGCGAAGGGGCCCACCGAGGCGCCGGGACCGATCCACGACGACGAGCCGTGCGTGCGCACCACCGTGGCGCCCTCGCCGATCTCGACGTCCGTGAGCGTGGTGTCCGGGCCGACCACCGCCGCGTCGCCCACGGTGGTCTGCCCGCGCAGCTGCGTGCCGGGCTCGACGACCACGTCCCGGCCGAGCCGGACCTGGACGTCGACCCAGGTGGTGGCCGGGTCGACGACGGTGACCCCGGCCAGCATCCAGCGCTCGAGCACCCGGCGGTTGAGCTCCGCGCGGACCGCGGCGAGCTGCACGCGGTCGTTGACGCCCGCGACCAGCCAGGGGTCGTCCACGCGCACCGCCTCCACGCGCAGGCCGTCCGCGACCGCGAGCGCCACGAGGTCGGTGAGGTAGAGCTCGCCCTGGGCGTTCTCCGTGTCGAGCCGGCCGAGCCCGGCGGTCAGGAACGCGGCGTCGAAGGCGTACACCCCGGAGTTGATCTCCGTGAGCGCCCGTTGCTCCTCGGTCGCGTCCTTCTGCTCCACGATCCGCAGCACCGAGCCCGTGGCGTCGCGCACGATCCGGCCGTACCCGCTGGGGTCGGCGAGGTCGGTGGTGAGCAGCGTGACCGCGGCGCCGGCGTTCTCGTGCGTGCGCAGGACCTCGGCGAACGTCGTGGCGTCGAGCAGCGGCACGTCCCCGTAGGTCACCAGCACGGTGCCGGTGAGCCCCCCGGGCAGGGCCGCGAGACCGCAGCGCACGGCGTCGCCCGTGCCGTTCTGCTGCTCCTGCACGGCGGGCAGGACCCGGCGCGCCACCTCGTCGCCGATGCGCTCCAGCGCGGCCCCGACCTGCTCGCGGGCGTGCCCCACGACGACGGCGAGGTGCTCGGGCTCGAGCTCGGCGACGGCGTGCACGGCGTGCCCGAGCAGGCTCCGGCCGCCGATCTCGTGCAGCACCTTCGGGGTCGCGGACCGCATCCGGGTCCCCTCTCCCGCGGCCAGCACCACGGCGGCGGCGGGGCGGGCGGAACGGCGGTCGGGCATGGGCGCTCCTCGCGATGGTCGGGTCCCCGATGCGGGGCGAATCCTACGCGGGCCTGTCGGGCCCCTCGTTCCCCTCGTTACCTCCGCCGGCTCCGGTCGTTGTGCTGCTGCCGGGTCGAACGGGATGAAAGGTGCCGAGCGGACACATGGGAAGGCACAGCAGGGCTCGTTCGCCGCGGGTGCGCAGCGCCGTCACCGCCGGGCTGGTCGGGGTCGGGACGCTCGCCGCCGGTCAGGGGCAGGCCGCCGCCGGGGCCCCGCCCGTCGAGGGGACGCCGTGCACGGCCGCGGCGCGCGCGTGCGTGGACCTCGCCGGCAAGAAGGCCTGGCTGATCGACGACGGGCGCGTGGTCCGCGGCCCCGTCGCCACGAGCCCCGGCGGCCCCGGCCACGAGACGCCGCGGGGCGACTTCCGGGTGGAGTGGAAGAACGACACGCACCGCAGCAAGGAGTTCAACGACGCGCCGATGCCCTTCGCGGTGTTCTTCGCCGAGGGCGGGATCGCGTTCCACGAGGGCAACCTGCAGACGCCGTCGGCGGGCTGCGTCCGGCTGGCGAACGAGGACGCCCGCGCCTTCTACGACTTCCTGCAGGTCGGCGACGCCGTCCAGGTGCGCTGAACCCGCCGCTCGTCGTGCCGACCCGACCGGTCGGCGAACCCGGCGCCGAGGGCCGTGTATCCGGCCCCGCGCCGTGGGTTCCTCCGGACGGACGAACGTCGACGGGAGGTCCGAATGCCCACTCGCACCGCACGGACGGCCTGGAACGGGAGCCTCGAGCAGGGTTCCGGCCAGGTCGAGCTGACCAGCAGCAAGGTCGGCACGTACGACGTCAGCTTCCCGAAGCGCGCGGCGGAGGAGGCGGGCGGCACCACCAGCCCCGAGGAGCTCGTCGCGGCGGCCCACTCGGCCTGCTACGCGATGCAGCTCTCGGCGTTGATCGGCCAGGAGGGCGCCACCCCCGAGTCGCTCGACGTGCGGGCCGACGTCTCGCTCGGTCCGGACCAGGGCGGCGGGTTCCGGATCACGGGTATCGCGCTCACCGTCCGCGGTGAGGTCCCGGGCATGGACGCCGCCGCCTTCGAGAAGGCGGCGCAGGCCGCCAAGGACGGCTGCCCGGTCAGCAAGGCGCTGACGGGCACCACGATCACGCTCGACGCCGCGCTGGACTGAGCGCGCCGCCGAGCGGGAGGGACGAGGCATGCGCACGACCACGAGCCCGGGGTGCACGGGGAACGGGCGGCCCCAGCCGCCGACCCTGCCGAAGCCCGCCGCCGGCCGGTAGGCCGCGACGACCGCGAAGGGCGGCCCGCCGCGATCCGGCGGGCCGCCCTTCCGCGTGTCCGGGGCCGGTGGCGCCTCGCCGTGCCCTGCACGCGCCGGGTCGTCCCGCCGAGGGCGCGGGTCCACTGCTCCGCCGCCAGGATTCGAACCTGGACCATCGGAACCAAAATCCGAGGTGCTGCCGTTACACCACGGCGGACAGGCCTTCATCCTGTCACGGGGGTCCGGATCGCCCCGCCCAGGTTCTCGTCGTCCAGGTTGAGGAGAAGGGCACGCGCGCCCTACCGGTCGCGCGTCGCAACGGGGAAGCTGGGAGGACCACCGACCCGAGGCGGAGAACGGAGCGTGGACCGCGCCCATGCTGAGCCTGCTGCCCGAACGTCTGGACAGGATGGTCCTGCTCGGTGCCCACTGCGACGACATCGCGGTCGGAGCCGGCGGCGCCCTGCTGGAGCTGTCCCGGGCACATCCCGGGGTCCACGTCACCGCGCTGGTGCTCACCGGCGGCGGGTCGCTGCGCGAGGAGGAGGAGCGGGCGGCGCTGGCGGCCTTCTGCCCGGGCGCCAAGCTCGAGGTGATCGTGCACGACCTGCCCGACGGCCGGCTGCCGCTCCGGGTCGAGCGCATCACCCAGGCGATGGAGGAGGTGCGGGGCCTGGGCGAACCGGACCTCGTGCTGGGCCCGTCGCCGCACGACCTCCGGCCGGACCACCGTGCCGTCGCGCGGATCGTCCCGACTGTGTTCCGCGATCACCTGGCGCTGGGCTACGAGCTGCTGAAGTGGGAGGGCGACCTGGCCCAGCCGACGGCGTTCCTGCCGCTCGCGGAACCGGTGCTGCGGGAGAAGATCGCGAAGCTGCACGAGCACTACGGCAGCCAGCGCGACCGCACCTGGTTCGACGCCGAGACCTTCGCCGGGCTCGCCCGGGTGCGCGGCGTCCAGTGCCACGCCCGCTACGCCGAGGCCTTCCACACGGGGAAGATCGTGCTCGGGGTGGCTCCCCTGACCGGCGTCGACCCGATCGACTGAAGGAAGAGCGCATGTGCCGCAACATCCGCACCCTGCACAACTTCGAGCCGCCCGCCACCAGCGCGGAGGTGGAGGCCGCCGCGTTGCAGTACGTCCGCAAGATCAGCGGGTCGACGAGGCCGTCGCAGGCCAACCAGGAGGCGTTCGACCGGGCGGTGGCGGAGATCGCGCACGTCACCCGGCACCTGCTCGACGAGCTCGTGACCACGGCCCCGCCGAAGGACCGTGAGGTCGAGGCGGCCAAGGCCCGCGCCCGGGCGCAGGAGCGCTACGCGCGCTGAGCGTCGGGCCACGCGGACCGGACGACGAGGGGCGCCCGTCGGGTGGGGCGGGGACACCCCTGAGCTGCGCCTTCCCGGGCACGTGCCCGCCCGGCCGCCGTCGCACGGTCCTGTCGGACCCGGCGGATACGGTGGCGCCGTGCCCCGCAGTTACCTCCGCTTCCCCCACCTCGCCGGCGACACGGTCGTGTTCGTCGCCGAGGACGACGTCTGGACCGCCCCGCTCGCCGGGGGCCGCGCCACCCGCCTGACCGCCGACGACGTGCCGGCCGCGCGGCCGCGGTTCTCGCCGGACGGCGCGCTGGTGGCCTGGACGTCGTGGAAGGACGGGGCGCCGGAGGTCCGGGTCGCCGACGCGGAGGGCGGCGCGGCCCGCCGGATCACCTTCTGGGGCGACATGCGGACCCGGCTGGCGGGCTGGACCGCCGACGGGCAGGTCCTCGCGGTCTCCGCGATCGGGGAGCACACCGGCGCCAACACCTGGGCCTACGCCGTTCCCGCGGGGGGCGGGCGACCGCGGCGGCTCGACTACGGGCCGGTCTCGGCCGTCGCGCAGGGCGACCCGGGAGTGCTCGTCGGCCGCACGATGGCCAGGGACATGGCCTGGTGGAAGCGCTATCGCGGCGGCACCGCCGGCACGCTGTGGTGGGACCCCGAGGGCCGCGGCGAGTTCCGCCGCATCCTCGCCGGGCTCGCGGGCCAGCTCGACGCGCCGATGCTGGTGGGCGACCGGATCGCCTTCCTCTCCGACCACGAGGGCTGGGGCAACCTCTACTCGGTCGACCGCGCCACGCTCGGGGACCTGCGCCGGCACACCGACCACGGCAGCGAGGGCTCCCCGGCCTTCTACGCCCGGCACGCGGCCACGGACGGCACGCGGGTGGTCTACGAGTCCGCGGGCGAGCTGTACCTGCTCGAGTCGCCCGAGGCCGAGCCGCAGCGCATCCCCGTGCGCCTCGGCGGCCCGCGGACCAACCGGGAGCCGCACCGCATCACCACCGCCCGCTGGGTCGGCGGCGCGTACCCGGACCGGACGGGGCGCGCGAGCGTCGTCGGCGTCCGCGGCACGGTGCACCGCCTCACGCACCGGGACGGCCCGGCACGCACGCTGCTCGCCGAGCCCGGCGTGCGCGCGCGGATGGCCCAGCCCCTCGGCGAGGACCGCGCGATCTGGGTCGACGACGCCACCGGCGAGGACGCCGTCGCGATCTCGCCGCTGGACCCGCACGCCGACGGTGCCGCCGAGCTCGTCCGGTACGGCTCCGGCGAGCTCGGTCGGGTGCTGGAGCTGGAGCCCTCCCCGGACGGCGCGCTGGCCGCGCTCGCCACCCACGACGGCCGGCTGCTCCTGCTCGACACCGCCACCGGCGCCCTGCGCGAACCGGCCCGCGGCGCGGCGGGGGAGATCGCCGGGCTGACCTTCTCGCCGGACAGCCGCTGGCTGGCCTACGAGGACCCGGTGGAGCCCGAGCTGAGCCGGATCATGCTGGTGCAGCTCGCGCACGACGATCACCCGGACACGCTCGTCGCGGTCACCGAGCCGCGGTTCGTCGACACCGACCCGGTGTTCACCGGGGACGGGAAGTACCTGGCGTTCCTGTCGCGGCGCAGCTTCGACCCGATCTACGACGAGCACTCCTTCGACCTGACCTTCCCGGCCTCCTGGCGCCCGTTCCTGGTGCCGCTGGCCGCGCGCACGCCGTCGCCCTTCGGGGCGGGGCCCGACGGCCGCCCGGTGTCGGCGGCCGACGAGGAGCCGGAGGACCTCCCGGCCCCGGAGAGCAGCGACGAGGCCGAGGCCGCCGAGAAGGCCGCCGAGAAGGCCGCCGGGAAGGCGCTCGAGCAGGCCGCCGAGGAGGGGGCGGAGAACGCGCCGAAGGGTACGAAGAAGGAGGACGCCCCGCCGGAGACGGTGGTCGACGTCGAGGGCCTGACCTCGCGCGTCGTCCCGATCCCGGTCCCGGAGGGCCGCTACCGCGCGCTCGGCGCCGCCAAGGACTGCCTGCTGTGGCTGTGGGTGCCGGTCACCGGCGTGCTCGGCGAGGGCCGGCACGGCGGCGAAGAGCCGCGCCCGGTCCTGGAGCGCTACGACCTCAAGCGGCGCAAGGTGGACACCATCGCCGACCCGGCGGACGGCTACGCGGTCAGCGGGGACGGCAACCGCCTCGTCGTGCGGGAGGGCCGCACGCTGCGGGTGCTGCGCCCGGACCGGTCGGGGTCGTCGGCGCCGTCGGAGGGCGACGCGGACGAGTTCGAGATCGACGTCCGGCGGATCTCGGTGACGATCGACCCGGCCGCCGAGTGGCGCCAGATGTTCGACGAGGCGGGCCGGCTGATGCGGGACCACTTCTGGATCGAGGACATGGCCGGCGTCGACTGGGCGGCCGAGCTGGAGCGGTACCGGCCGCTGGTCGACGCGGTGGGCAGCGCGGACGACCTGGTCGACCTGCTCTACGAGGTGCAGGGCGAGCTGGGCTCGTCGCACGCCTACGTCGTCGGGCGGGGCGCGGGCGGGGACCGGACGGGGCGGCCCGGCCTGCTGGGTGCGGACCTCGAGCCGGACGGGAACGGCGGCTGGCGGATCGCCCGCGTGCTCCCGCCCGAGACCTCGGCGCCCAGCGCGCGCAGCCCGCTGTCCGACCCGGGCGTCGACGTCCGGGCCGGGGACGTGCTGCTCGAGGTGGGCGGCCGGCCGGTCGACCCGGAGCTCGGCCCGGCACCGCTGCTCGTGGGCACCGCGGGCACGTTGACCGAGCTGACCGTCCGCACCGCCGCCGGCGAGCTCCGGCGGGTGGTCGTGATGCCGCTGAGCAGCGAGCTCGACCTGCGTTACCACGACTGGGTCGCCGGCCGCCGGGCGTTCGTGGCGGACCGGTCCGAGGGCCGGCTCGGCTACCTGCACGTGCCGGACATGGTCGCGTCGGGCTGGGCGCAGCTGCACCGCGACTTCGCCCGGGAGGCCCGGCGGGACGGGCTGGTGCTCGACGTCCGCGGCAACTCCGGCGGCCACACCTCCCAGCTGGTGATCGAGAAGCTGGCGCGCAAGGTGATCGGCTGGGACGTCGTGCGGCACCGCGCGCCCGCCACCTACCCGGAGGGGGCGCCCCGCGGGCCGCTCGTCGCGGTCGTCGACGAGCACGCGGGTTCGGACGGCGACATCGTGACGGCCGCGTTCAAGCGGATGGGCCTGGGTCCGGTCGTCGGCGTCCGGACCTGGGGCGGCGTGATCGGCATCGACAGCCGGTACTCGCTGGTCGACGGCACCCGCGTCACCCAGCCCCGGTACTCGTTCTGGTTCGACGACCTGCACTGGTCGGTGGAGAACCACGGCGTGGACCCGGACGTCGAGGTGGTCGTGACGCCCCAGGACTGGGTGGCGGGCCGGGACCCGCAGCTGGAGACGGCGGTGCGGATCGCGCTGGAGGCGTTGGAGACCACCCCGCCGGTGGGCCCGCCGGATCCCTCGACCCGCCCGAGCCGGGCCAAGCCGGCCCTGCCGCCACGCCCCGGGACGTGAACGGACGGCGCTCCCGCTCCNGATGTGAGCGAGAGCCCCGTCCGCTCGTCCGCGGACGGGGTCCGGGAGACGGGTCGGCGGGAAGAAGACGGGCGGGCGTATCGTCGGAATCAACAACCCCCGTCCGGGCACCCGACCCGGGCAGGGGTCTGTCCGCATGCTCTCGAGGAGTCCCGTGGCCGCACCCCTGTCCGGTCTGCTCACCGCCGCCCTCTCCGACCCCGGCCTGCGCGCGGTGCTCGACGCCGCCCGCGCGGTCGACCCGCGCACGGCCGACACCCCGGCCGTCCGCGCGGAGGGGCCGAGCGCGCTGCGGCCGTTCCTGGCCGCCGGGCTGGCCGAGGAGGGCACGGTCCTGGCCGTGACCGCCACCGACCGCGAGGCCGAGGAGCTGGCCGCCGCCGCGACCGAGCTGATCGACCCGGCCGCGGTGGCGGTGCTGCCGAGCTGGGAGACGCTGCCGCACGAGCGGCTCTCGCCGCGCCCCGACACCGTCGGGCGCCGGCTCACCCTGTTCCGCGCGCTGGGCTCCGCCGCGCCGCCGCGGCTCGTCGCCACCGCCGCGCGCAGCCTGATCCAGCCGGTCGCGCCCGGGCTGGGCACGCTCGACCCGATCACGCTGCGCGTCGGCGTCGAGTACGAGTTCGAGCAGCTGCTGGAGCGGCTGGTCGAGCTGGCGTACACGCGGGTCGAGATGGTCACCGCGCGCGGCGAGTTCGCCGTCCGCGGCGGCATCCTCGATCTCTTCGTGCCGACCGCCGACCACCCGGTCCGCATCGAGTTCTGGGGCGACGAGGTCTCGGAGCTGCGCGCCTTCTCGGTCGCCGACCAGCGCTCGATGGAGGAGCCGGCGGTCACCGAGGTCGTCGCGCCCGCCTGCCGCGAGCTGCTGCTCACCGGCCCGGTCCGCGAGAAGGCCGCCGCGCTCGCCCGCGAGCACGAGAACAACCCGCAGCTGCGCGAGCTGCTCGAGCACCTCGCCCAGGGCATCCCGGCCGAGGGCATGGAGTCGCTGATCCCCGCCCTCGTCGGCGCAGCCGACCATGAGCACGGTGGCGGGGAGCTGCAGCTGCTCACGGACCTGCTGCCCGCGCACTCCCGGGTGCTGATCGCCGACCCCGAGCGCATCCGCACGCGGGCCGCGGACCTCGTCCGCACCGGACAGGAGTTCCTGGAGGCCTCCTGGCTGGCCGCGGGCACCGGCGGCACCGCCCCGATCGACGTCGGCGCCTCGGCCTACCGCGACCTCACCGGGGTCCTGGAGCACGCCACCGCCACCGGCCGGCCCGTCGTCAGCCTGTCCCCGCTGCTCTCCGGGGCCGACGACGCCGTGGTCCCGGGCATGCACGAGATCGAGTCCTATCGGGGCGACACCGACCGCGCGCTCGTCGACCTGCGCGGCCACACCGCCGCCGGTGGCGCCGCGGTGCTCGTCGTGGCCGGGCAGGGCACCGCGCAGCGCACCCTGGAGCAGCTCGGCGAGGCCGAGGTGCCGGCGACGCTGCTCGAGGACCTGACCGAGGCCCCGGAGAAGGGCCTGGTCACGGTCACCTGCGGGCGGATCTCCGACGGCTTCACCGCGCCGGAGATCGGCCTGGTGCTGCTGTCCGAGGCGGACCTGACCGGCACCCGCGCCGGCCTGGACACGACGACGCGGAAGATGCCCGCCCGCCGGCGCGACGCCGTGGACCTCGCCGCGCTGCAGCCCGGCGACTACGTGGTGCACAACCAGCACGGCATCGGCCGGTTCGTCGAGATGCGCGAGCGCACCGTGCAGGGCGCCACGCGCGAGTACCTGGTGCTGGAGTACGCCTCCAGCAAGCGCGGCCAGCCCGCGGACCGGCTGTTCGTGCCGACGGACGCGCTCGACGAGATCAGCCGGTACGTCGGTGGCGAGCAGCCCTCGCTGAACAAGCTCGGCGGCGCGGACTGGGCCAAGACCAAGGGCCGCGCCCGCAAGGCCGTCCGGGACATCGCGGCCGGCCTCGTGCAGCTCTACGCGGCGCGGCAGTCGTCGCCCGGGCACGCCTTCGCGCCCGACACGCCCTGGCAGCGCGAGCTCGAGGACGCCTTCCCGTACACCGAGACGCCGGACCAGCTCGCGGCGATCGACGAGGTCAAGCGGGACATGGAGCGCCCCGTGCCGATGGACCGGGTGATCTCCGGCGACGTCGGCTTCGGCAAGACCGAGATCGCCGTCCGGGCGGCGTTCAAGGCGGTGCAGGACGGCAAGCAGGTCGCCGTGCTGGTGCCGACCACGCTGCTGGCGACCCAGCACCTGCAGACCTTCTCCGACCGCATGCGCGCCTTCCCGGTCACCGTGAAGGGCCTGTCCCGGTTCACCGACCCGGGCGAGGCCAAGGAGACGATCGAGGGGCTGGCCGCGGGGACCGTCGACGTCGTCGTCGGGACGCACCGGCTGCTGCAGACCGGGGTCCGCTGGAAGGACCTCGGCCTCGTGATCGTCGACGAGGAGCAGCGATTCGGCGTGGAGCACAAGGAGCACATCACCGCGCTGCGCACCCACGTCGACGTGCTCACCCTGTCCGCGACCCCGATCCCGCGCACGCTGGAGATGAGCCTCGCCGGCATCCGCGAGATGTCCACGATCACCACCCCGCCGGAGGACCGGCACCCCACGCTGACCTACGTCGGCGCCCACGACGACAAGCAGGTCGCCGCCGCGATCCGGCGCGAGCTGCTGCGCGACGGCCAGGTCTTCTACGTGCACAACCGGGTCACCTCGATCGACCGGGCGGCGAAGCGGATCCAGGAGCTCGTGCCCGAGGCGCGGATCGGCGTCGCGCACGGGCAGATGAACGAGGACGTGCTCGAGCGGACCGTCAACGCGTTCTGGCACCGGGAGTTCGACGTCCTGGTCTGCACGACGATCGTCGAGAACGGCCTGGACATCTCCAACGCCAACACGCTGATCGTCGAGCGGTCGGACACGCTGGGCCTGTCCCAGCTGCACCAGCTGCGCGGGCGCGTCGGGCGTGGGCGCGAGCGCGGGTACGCGTACTTCCTGTTCCCGCCGGAGCACCCGCTCACCGAGACCGCGCACGACCGGCTGGCCACGATCGCCCAGCACTCCGAGCTGGGCTCGGGCGCGGCCGTCGCGATGAAGGACCTGGAGATCCGCGGCGCGGGCAACATCCTCGGTGCGGAGCAGTCCGGGCACATCGCCGGCGTCGGCTTCGACCTGTACATCCGGCTGGTCGGGGAGGCCGTCGCGGCCTTCCGGAAGCAGGCCGGCAGCGAGGGCGGCGAGGAGCCGGAGCCGCTGGCCGAGGTGCGGGTCGACCTGCCGGTCGACGCGCACGTCCCGCACGACTACGTCGACGGTGAGCGGCTGCGCCTGGAGGCCTACCGCAAGATCGCCGAGGCGGTGGACGAGGCGGGCCTGGCGGCGATCGTCGAGGAGCTGAGGGACCGCTACGGCGAGCCGCCGCAGCCGGTGCTCAACCTGCTCGCGGTCGCACGCTTCCGGCAGCTGTGCCGCGAGCTGGGCATCGCCGAGGTGGCCGTCGCGGGGACCCAGATCCGGATCGGCCCGGTCGAGCTGGCCGAGTCGAGGCAGATGCGGTTCAAGCGGATGCACCCCAAGGGGCAGTACAAGCCGGCGGCGCGGCTCGTCACCGTGCCCAAGCCGGCCGCGGGCAACCGGATCGGCGGGGCGCCGCTGCGCGACATCGAGCTGCTGGACTGGCTGACCGCCCTGGTCAAGGAGCTGGCCGCGCCGGTCCCGGTGAACGCCTGAGGGAACGCTCGACAGTCGTCCGACCCCTGAGCAGCGGGATGTAACGGCGTGGTCGCGCGCTGCGACCAGCCTCCCGACATGTCGACCGCGGCCCTCCTCGACCGGTTCGCCCTGCGCTACGCGGCGGGCGCCCGGGCCCTCGTGGGGATGCTGACGGCGGTGGCCGCGCCGTTCGCCGACCCGCCGGCCGGGCCGGTGGTCACCGGCGCGGTCGCGGCCGCGCTGTTCGGGTGGAGCGTCGCCTACCTGTTCCTGATGCGCACCCGGCCGCGGACCTGGGTGTGGGTCGCCGACGTCGCGGCCATGTGCGCGCTGTGCCTGGCGCAGCCGCTGGTCGTGGACCCGGTGCTGCTCCTGCACATGCTGGGGTGGGTGTCGCCGGTCGCGTCGGTCGCGGTCGTGGCGCTGCAGTGGCACGTGCGGCCGCGGCCGGGTGCGGTCGCGGCACTCGCGGTGTGCGTGGCCTTCGTGGCCGGGGCCGCCCTCGCGCCCGGGATCACCCTGGCCCAGGGGCTGGCCGTCGGCGGGATCTGGACCGCCGTCGAGGCCGCGCTGTCCCGGCTGGTGTGGCGGCTCGTGCACCGCGGCGGCGAACTGGCCGACGAACGGATGGCGTGCCGGTTCGCGGCCCAGCGCGAGGCCGAGCTGGCCCGGGCGCGGCGGGCGGAGCAGCGCGCGCACTGGGCGACGGTCCACGACACCGCCGCCAGCACGCTGCTCATGGTCGGACTGGGCGGGGTCGGCGGCCGGGAACCGTGGCTGCGCGAGCAGGTGGCCCGGGACGTCGCGGCGCTGGACGGCGCCCCCACGCCCGGCGGGTGCCTGCAGGACGTGGTCCGGCGGATCGCGGAGGCCGCGCGGATCCCCGTGGACCTCGGCTCCGACGGCGACCTGTGGCTGCCGGGCGACGCGGCGGGCGCGCTGGGCGGTGCCCTGGCCGAGGCCCTGGAGAACGTCGCCCGGCACGCGGGCACCGGGCGCGCCCGGGTCGCCGCCGTCGTCGACGCGGGCCGGGCCCGGGTGACCGTGGGCGACGACGGGTGCGGGTTCGACCCGGCGCGGGTGTCCGCCGGTCGGTTCGGGCTGGCCCTGTCGGTGACCGAGCGGATGGCGGGGGCCGGCGGCCGGGCCGTCGTCACCTCGGCGCCGGGGAGGGGCACAGCGGTGCGGCTGGAGTGGCCCCGGTGAGCGCCGACCTCGACGGCGAGTTGTCCGCCCGGCTGCTCCGCGGCCTGCGCATCGCCCAGACCGTGATCACGCTGGTGATCCTCTTCGGGCTGAACCTGCCGAACCTGCTCGCCGGCGCGGCGGCATACCACCCGGCGTGGGTGGCGCCCGTCGGCTGGGCCGTGCTCGTCGCCGTCGCGGTCGTCGACGCCGTGCTCGTGGCCCGGCACCGCTTCTGGGGGCGGGCGCGGCCGCCGGTGGCCCTGGGCGTGCTCGCGCTCGCGGTCCTGATGCCGCTGGCCCTCGATCCCGCGCAGCTTGGCGGCCCGCCGCACCTGACCCTCGGCGTGGTCGGCTGGATCTGGGTGCTGCTGTTCGCCGGCGCCCGGCTGCGCGGGCTCGTCGCGCTGATCCTGGCGCACCTGCTGATCGTGCTCGGCCTGCTCGTCGCGACGGGCCGGACCGACCGCGTCACGCTGGTCGCGTTCGGGATCTCGGCGGTGGGCGTCACCTCCTTCCAGCTGGCCATCGCGCTCGCCGGGTCCGCGCTGCGCCCGGTCGCCCGGCAAGCGGTGGAGGCCGCCGAGTCGGAGGCGCGGGCCCGCACGGCCGAGGCGGTCGCGCGCGCGGTGCACGCGGACCGGGAGGCCCGGTACGCGGAGCTGCGGGCGGTGGCGCTCCCGCTGCTGCGGGGGATCGGCGACGGCACGCTGGCCCCGTCCGACGCCGAGGTGCAGCAGGCGGCGGCCCGCGCGGCAGCGCGACTGCGCCGGATGTTCGCCGAGGAGGGCGACGCCGACGACGCCCTGGCCGCCGAGCTCGCCGCGTTGATCGACATCGCGGAGCGGCGCGGCGTGGTGGTCCGGTACTCGGAGCGGGGACCGCGGCCCGTCCCGCCCCCCGACGCCGCCGGGGCACTGCTCGTCTCGGCGGAGGCGGCCCTGCACGCCGCCCGGGCGGCGGCGCGGGTCACCCTCGCCGGCGTCGGCGGGGCGGTGGTGGTCGGGGTGGTGACGGACGGCGCTGCGCGGGTACCGCTGCCGGACGTCGCGGACGTGGGTACGAGCACCGTCGAGGCCGGGGGTGCGACATGGGTGGAGGCGAGATGGGCCCCTCGATCGTGATCGTCGACGATCACCCGGCGATCGTCGACGGTGTGCGGTCCTGGTGCGCCCGCGCCGACCCGGAGATCCGGGTGCTGGCCTCCGGGCCGCGGGTCGAGGTGGCGCTCGACGAGCCGGAGGCCGAGGCCGTGGTGTTCGACCTGCAGCTCGCGCCCGGTGCGCCCGCGTTCGGCGACCTGACCCGGCTCGTCGACGCCGGCCGCCGCGTCGTCGTCTACTCGCAGCACGCCGACAGCGACACCGCCCTGCGCTGCCTGGAGCTCGGCGCGGCGACCTACCTGACCAAGGCCGAGGGGCCGGAGCACCTGATCCCGGCGCTGTACGCGGTGGTCGAGGACCGGCCGTACACGCCGCCGGTGCTGGGCGGGGCGATGGCCGCGGACCGCCGGCCGGGTCGTCCGGTGCTGTCGGAGCGCGAGCGCGAGGTCCTGCTGGCCTGGTTCGAGAGCGACTCCAAGCAGCTGGTGGCCGAGCGCTTCCACCTGTCGGTGAAGACCGTGGACACCTACATCGGCCGGGTGCGGATTAAGTACGCCGATGCCGGCCGTCCGGCCACCACCAAGGCCGCGCTGGTCGCCCGCGCCCTGCAGGACGGGCTGATCGACCTCGCCGGTCTCTAGCCGGTGACCCCCGGCCGGAGGACGCAGAACTCGCCGCCCCACGGGTCCGCCAGGACGACCCAGGAGACCTCCGGCCCCTGACCGACGTCCGCCCGGGTCGCGCCGCGCGTCTCCAGCTCCGCCACCGCCGCGGCCTGGTCGCCGACCGGGTCGACGTCGAGGTGCACCCGGTCCTTCCCCGTCTTCGGCGCCGTCGCGGGCAGGAACTCCACCCACGGCAGGCCGGGCGGCGGGCGCAGGCCGGCCACGGTGCCGTCGTCGCGGCCGACGGGCAGGCCGACCGCCGCGGACCAGAACGCCGCGGCCGCCGAGGGCTCCGGCACGTCGACGACGATCGCGGCCACCGCGCCCGCGTCGGCGTACTCCGGACGGGGCTCGAGCACGCAGAACTCGTTGCCCTCGGGATCGGCGAGCACCACCCACGGGACCGCGTGCTGGCCGACGTCGGCGGGCCGGGCACCCAGCCGCACCGCCCGTTCGACCAGCTCCAGCTGGTGCCCCGGCGACGTGCTCGCGAGATCGAGGTGGATCCGGTTCTTCCCGCGCCGCGGCTGCGCGCCCGTCCCGAAGACCAGGTCGAAGATCCACGGGGCGTGCGGGGAGCGGACGTCCACCTCGTCGTCCGTCTCCTGCGCGACCGGCCAGTCCAGCAGCTCGGCCCAGAACCGGGCCAGGCGCCGCGGATCCTCGCCGTCGATCACGACGTTGGCCAGCCGGTGCGTCATCGCCGCAGCGTACGGGCCGGATCGGCGCGCTGCAGGGAACGCCGCGGGCCCGGCACCTGCGGGGCGGTGGACCGCAGGCACCGGGCGGCTACGACGGTAGGCGAGGGGCGGTACGGGGCGGGTCCGGCGATCACCCGACACCGGTCCGGGTGCTGGTCACACCGTGTGCTAACGCGGGCCGGAGGCCGGTCGAGTGCGCACTGAACCGCCGATGCCGGCGCCCCCGGCGCCGACGTCGACGCCGGCCCGAGTGCCGTGCCGACCTTTCGCCGACCGGAGGACCCGTGACCGTCACCCCGCCGCCCCACACGCCGCACCCCGGGCAGCCTCACCCGCCGCAGCACCCGCAGCAGGCCCGTGGACGGTACGCACCGCAGTACTCCCCGTACGCCCCGCAGTACACCGCGCCGTACGCCCCGCAGTACCCGGCGCAGTACCCGCAGCACCCGGCGCAGTACGCCGCGCCGTACGGGCAGTACCCGCCGCAGCCGGTGCTGCCGCGGCCCGACTACACGTCATGGGGTAGTCGGGTGGGCTCCGCGCTCGTCGACGGGCTGATCCCGGGCGTCGTCGCCTCGCTCGGGTTGGTCGGCCTCGCGTTCTCGAGCGACGCCGGTGTCGTCCTCGGGATAGCCGTCGTCTTCTCCCTGGCCGCGTTCGTCCTTGCGCTGTGGAACAGCTGCTACCGGCAGGGCCGGACCGGGCAGAGCCTCGGCAAGCAGCTGATGGGGACCCGGCTCGTCCGCGCCCGCGACGGCGGCACGCTCGGCTTCTGGGCGACGCTCGCGCGCCAGCTCGCGCACGTCCTCGACTCGGCGCCGCTCTACCTCGGCTACCTCTGGCCGCTGTGGGACGACCGCCGCCAGACCTTCGCCGACAAGGTCTGTGACACGGTGGTCGTGAGGATCTGACCAGCAGGAACTGATCCTCCTCGGCCCCGCCGCCGAGCAAGCCGCCGAGCAGAAGACGGGCCATGTCGGGGATCAGGCGCCCGCGCTCGAAATCTCTTCGATCTCACTCCGAGTTGCTCGTTCGACAGGAATTCGAGCGTGATCGGCCGTGGTCCACTGCGCCGCGTGTCTGCGGGGCACGGGTGGTGGTGGCGCCTGTGACCCCGGACGACCGCGACGGCACCGTCAGCGCGTCCGGCAGGCTCCCCACGCCTCCTGCGACGCTGCCGAGGCGCCCGGCTCCGTCAGCGCCCGCCGCTGGGGCTTCTCCTCCGCCGCGACGCGGTCGCGCTGCTCGCGCGATCGGTAGGGCGGCAACGACTCCTTCGGTGCTCGTCGCCGCCGGCCCGACGCGAGGGCGTCTCGAGGTCCGTACGGGTCTCCGAACCCACGCCCTCTCTTCATCACCTGCCCATTCCGCTACGGAAGTAGATTGTTCGCCCGATCGGTGATGACACTCCTGCGCACCAGCTCGGCCGACGCCATCTGTGCGACCGTTGCATCCAGGCAGGCAGCCAGGGCGTCGCCGTGCTGAACGGCCATCGCTCGGTCCCGGTAACTGCTCTCGACCTTCTCCAGGTCGCTCCAGTCGAGGCTGGAGAGGAATTGAGCGAGGGCGTCGGCTGTCGATTCGACCGGGGGAGCGGACGTATCAGTCATGCCGACGAATCGCTCCAGGTGAGGAGAGCGTTACCCCAGGCGCACAACGTTCGGCGCCGCCGGCTCCGGCGTGCCGGGCTGGTCCGCGACGTCGCCGAAGATGGACCATCAGCCCTCATGCCTGGTGAAGGGAACGCGGGCCCGATGCACAGGTCGGTGGTCCCCCGGTCCACCTCGCCGACAAGGTCTGCGCCACGGTGGTGGTCCGGGTGGGGTGAGAGCGGGGAGGGTGATCTGCCGCACGTGCGGGCGTGAGAAGGTGGCGGCCGTGCGGAGCATCGGAGGTTCGGGCCGGATCGGCCGGGTGATCGTCGCCGCGTGCGCGGTCGCCGCGGTCGCCGCGGGGTGCGGCAGCGGCCCCAGCCAGGTCGGGTCGGCGGTGATCGTCGCGGACCGGTCGGTGGGCCTCGCCGAGGTGCAGGGCCGCATCGACACCGCCCTGGCCCACAAGGCGGAGCTCACGGCGCAGGGCACCGGTGAGATCGCCGACGCGGACGTCGCGCGGTACGTCGTGAGCACGCAGGTCAGCCACGAGCTGATCACCGCGGCCGCGGCGCGCGACGGGCTCGCCGTCGGCGAGGACCGGGTCGACGCCCTGCTCGCCGATCCCTCGGCCCTGCAGCTCGACCGCAGCCTGTTCGAGGGGGCCGCCCTGCGCGAGCGGGCCCGGGACCGGTTGCTCGCGATCGCGCTGGCCGAGAAGTACGTCGACGGGCTCGCCGTCACCGCCGACCTCGTCGCCGCGACCTCGCAGGCCGACGCCGAGGAGAAGGCCCGTGCCGTCGCCGCGGGCGGCGAGCGGGCCCGCGCCCTGCTGGCCGACCCGCGCACCGCCCAGGCCGGGCAGACCTACCGGGCCGCGACCGACCCCGACAGCGCCACCACGGTGCTGTTCGGCACCCCGGCCGGGCAGACCGTGGCGTTCCAGCCCTCGCCGGGGCAGGGCGTCTGGCTCGTGCTGCACGTGACGGACCGCGTCACGAACGCGCCGGCCCAGGGCCCGTCCGCGGCGACATCGATCGACCAGGACACGCTGGCGTCGATCGGGGAGCGGCTGACCCAGCCCGACGCGGGCGCGGTGCAGGTCAACCCGCGGTTCGGGGTGTGGGACCCCGTGCGCATGCGGGTGGTCGCCGAGGGCCAGCAGTCCGGCAGCATCATCGGGCCGGCCGGGGGCTGAGCCAGGCCGTTCCGCCTCGGGGGAGACTGGGGGCGTGGCTCCCACGGTGATCGTCCTGTCCCGGCGGCTCGGCGCCGTCCTGCCGGCCGCGGCGCTGCCCGCGCTGCGGGCCGCCTCCGCCGTGTACGCGGACTCCTCCGTGCCCGAGGAGGTCGTGCGGGCGGCCGGGGCGGAGCCCGTCCGTGGCGATCTTCCCGACGACGCCGTGCTGCTGACCTGCGAGCCGCGGGCGGGTGCCGTGGCGGTGCCCGAGCCCGAGGGGGCCGCACTGCTCGACGCCGTCGCCGTCATGGACCGGCTGCGCTCGCCGGGAGGCTGCCCGTGGGACGCCGAGCAGACCCACGAGTCGCTGCTGCAGTACCTCGTGGAGGAGTGCTACGAGCTGTACCAGGCGATCGAGGACGGCGACCGCGCCGACATGCGGGAGGAGTTGGGCGACGTCCTGCTCCAGGTGCTGTTCCACGCCCGGGTGGCGCAGGAGGCGGCCGAGGGCGCCTTCGACGTCGACGCGGTGGCCGAGGGGCTGGTGGCCAAGCTCGTCGGGCGGCACCCGCACGTGTTCGCCGGGTCCGAGCGGATCGAGACCGCGACCGCGCAGGAGGGACGGTGGGAGGAGCTCAAGCGCGCGGAGAAGCAGCGCAGCTCCTCCGTCGACGGGGTGCCGCTGGGCCAGCCGGCCGTCGCACTCGCCGCGAAGCTGGTCTCCCGGACCGCCCGGGCCGGGCTGCCCGCGGACCTGCTGCCCGCCGGGGACGGGGTGGGCGAGGAGCTGTTCCGGCAGGTCGCGCAGGCCAAGCTGGCGGGCGCCGACCCGGAGGCGGCGCTGCGCACCGCCGCCCGCGCCTTCGCCGACCGGGTGCGCGCCGCGGAGTCGGCCGCCGCCGCGGAGGGGGAGGACCCGCACTCCCTCGACCCGGAGTCCTGGCGCCGCGCCTGGCCCGCCTGAGCGACGGACCGGCGCGGCCGCACCGGGGTCAGCCCCGGGCGCCGTCGACCTTCGGCGGCCCGACGTGCACCAGGTCCTGGCACCCGAGGTTCTGCCACGAGGTCGCGAGCCGCTGCGTGAGGAAGCCGAACAGGGTCCTGGCCGCTGCCGGGTCCGGCGAGGCCGCCGCCTGCAGGAAGGCGCGGTCGCGGGCCAGCCGATCCGGGGCCACGGCGGCCAGGTTGCGGCAGTAGGCCGCACCGTCGCCGGCGTCGCCGGCACCGAGCGGGGCCATGTCCACCCCGGCCCGGTACAGGTCCGTCTTCTCGGTGCTCGCGCGGTCGCCGACCTTCGCCATCGGGTCGTTCAGCGGCACGGTCGCGACGGGCGCGGGCTGGTCGGCGGCGGCCTGCAGCTCGTTCAGCGCGAGCGAGGAGGTCGGCGTGCCTCCCGCGGTGAGGTCCGGGGCGGTGAACGGCGTGCAACCGATCGCGGGGTCGACCGCACTCGCCAGCAACCCGTTGTCCGACGCGTTCGTCAGCACCGTGCCGCCGAGGCCGGCGTTCGCCGGGGTGTCCTGCGCGATCCGGCCGTCCCGGGTGGCGCGGTACCGGGTGACGAGGTTGTCGCTCTGGTCCTGGTCGACCATGCCGAAGTCGCGGGTCGTGGGGCAGGGCAGTCCGTCGCGGCCGGTGCCGAGCGCCGGGACCTTCAGCGTGCCGGCCTTGATCGCGGTGTTCGCCGCGGCGAAGAACGCGGGGCCGTTGCAGTGCGCGAACTGGCCGAACGGCGAGCCCGGCAGGCCGTCCACACAGGCCTGCCGGTCGGCGGACGAGGTACGCAGGGTCAGCGTGTCGCCCTGGAACCCGAACCAGACGCCGACCACGGCGTTCGCCGGCAGGGTCACCGGGACGGGCGCGGCCGCGGGTTGCGAGCCCTCGTCGACCACCAGCGGGTGGTACACGGAGAGCTTCCCGGTCGCCGGGTCGAGGATCGTCGCCTCGACGAAGGCCGACTGGGCGTCGTTCGCCTCGTGGCAGGCCCCGCCGTCGCCGGTGCCGCGTAGCAGGTAGGGCGTGGCGAGGCCTGCGGCGGTGAGCGGGGCGGGCGGCACGGTCAGCGTGCAGTTCGGGTTGGGGGTGTTCTGCTGCTGCCCGGCGTTCTGCTTCTGCGTGCCGTTCTGGTTCTGGTTCCGTGTGGCGTTCTGCTGCTGTGTGGCGTTCTGCTGCTGTGCGGCGGTCCGGCCACCGGCCTTCCGGCCGTCCGCCGAGCCGGGCTGCGGAGTGCCCCTGCCCTCGTCGGCGGTAGCGGCCGGGGCGGGCGCGGGCCGCGTCCGCTCCGCTGTCGCTGCGGCCGTGGCCGCCGTGCCCGCCGACCGGCCCGCCGCGAAGGCGGGGGTGACCACCGCGCCGACCGTGATCGTGGCGAACGCGAGGAGGACCAGCAGCAGCGCGGGCCTGCGGGAGCGGTGTGCGCGCTCCGCGGAGTGTCGTGAACCCATCCGGGAACCTCTCGTCCTGCGGGCCCCGTCCGAGAACACCGGCCGGGCGCCGACGCGCGGTGCCGACCCGGTCCGGGCCGTGGGGGAGCGACCGCGCGACGGGACCACGCTAGGACCTGTTGCGCGGTGAAACGGAGCGGTCTGAGAGGTGGGGTTGCGCGGCCGCGACGAACAGTCGTCCGTCAGCGACGACACGCCGAGCTACGGCGCCCCCGGTCGCACCGGTTACTCCGCTCGGCCGTCGCGACTCTCAGTTCGGACAGCGCGCTCGAAGCCGGGACGTTCTAGAAGAGGCCCTGGCCCCAGTACTCCCCGTCCCGCACCCCGGGCGGGACGGCGAAGACCGCGGAGCCGTTGTGCTCCAGGTACTCCATCATCTTGTCCTTGTTCGCCAGCGCCCGCTGGATCGGCACGAACTGGGTGTGCGGGTCGCGGACGAAGGCCAGGAAGAACAGTCCGGCGTCGAGGTGCCCCGAGCCGTCCGAGCCGTCGACGAAGTTGTAGCCGCGGCGCAACATCTTCGCGCCGTTCTGCGTCTCCGCCGCCGCCAGCCGGATGTGCGCGTCGACCGGGATGGCCGGCCGGCCGTCGGCGCCCTTCGCCGAGAGGTCGGCGACGTCGAACTCCTTGTGCCCGCTCAGCGGGTTGCCCTCGCCCTTGCTGCGCCCGACGATCTGCTCCTGCTCGTCGAGCGAGGTGCGGTCCCAGGTCTCGATGTGCATCCGGATCCGCCGGGCGACCAGGTACGACCCGCCGACCATCCAGTCCGGCCCGTCGCCCTGCTGGACCCACACGTGGGTGTCGAGCTCGGCGGGCTCCTCGGCCTTGAGGTTGTTGGTGCCGTCCTTGAAGCCGAAGAGGTTGCGTGGGGTGTCCTGCGCGGTCGAGGTCGACGACGTGCGGCCGAACCCGAGCTGCGACCACCTGACCGAGGCGGTGCCGAAGCCCATCCGTACGAGGTTGCGGATCGCGTGCACGGCGACCTGCGGGTCGTCGGCGCAGGCCTGCAGGCAGATGTCGCCGCCGGACCGCGCGGGGTCGAGGTCGTCGCCGGTGAACGACGGCAGCGGGGCCAGCCCGGCCGGCATCCGGTCCTGCAGGCCCAGCTTCTCGAAGAACGACGCCCCGAACCCGACGGTCAGGGTGAGCGACGCGGCCGGGAGCCCGAGGGCCTCGCCGGTGTCGGTCGGCGGGGCGTACTTGTTCAGCCCGACCGCGCCGTTCTCCGTGACCTCCTGGCCGGCCGTCATCCGTTCGGCCGCGGTGGTCCACTTCTGCAGCGTGCGCCGGACCTCGGCCCGGTCGGTGGTGGTCAGGTCCAGCGCGACGAAGTGCAGCCGGTCCTGGGCCGGGGTGACGATCCCGGCCTGGTGCGTGTCCCGGAACGGGACGACGCCCGGCCGTTCCGGGTTGCCGCCGGAGGCCCCGGCGGCGTAGCCGACCGCGGCCCCGGCGCCGGCCAGGGCGACACCGGCCCCCGCGTACCCGAAGAGCCTGCGCCGGGACAGCCCGCCTCCGCCGCTCCCGTCGGCGGGCGGGTCGGTGGGCGGCGGCTCGACGGGCGGGCTCTCCGGGGCCGAGGACGGGGGCCGGGTCGCACTCACGACGTGACGACCCCCGCGACCTGGGAGACGGGCTCGCCGAGGGCGTCGACGGCGTCGGACATCTTCTTGGTGTCCTCCGGGGTCAGCTGGGTGTAGGGCACGAACCCGCCGTCCGGCGTGCGGTAGTTCTCGAGCAGCTTCTCCACGTCGGCGAAGCGCTGGTCGAGGGTCGGGCCCAGGTTCGGGTCCTTCTCGTCGATCACCGGGCGCAGCGCGGCGACGGAGGCCTGGCTGCCCTCGACGTTGGCCTTGAAGTCCCAGAGGTCCGTGTGCGAGTAGCGGTCCTCCTCACCGGTGATCTTGCCGGTGGCGACCTCGTCGAGCAGCTCCTTGGCGCCGTTGGCGAGCTGGACCGGGGTGAACTGGACGGTCCTCACGCGGTTCTGCAGGTCGAGGATGTCCGCGTCGAGCTGGTCCGCGATCTGCGCCGAGTCGGGCTGCAGGCCGTCGACCCACAGGTCCTTCTCCAGGCGGTGGTAACCGGTGAAGCCGACACCCGCCTCGCGCTCGTCGTCCTCACGGCCGTCCATCTTCGGGTCGAGGTCGCCGAAGGACTCCGCGACCGGCTCGATCCGCTCCCAGTAGGTCCGCGCGACCGGGAACAGGGCCTTGGCCTGGTCGACGTTCCCCGCCTTGACGGCGTCGGTGAACTCCTTGTTCTTGGCGACCAGGGCCTCGATCTGGGAGTTGACGTAGCGGGTGTAGCCGCCCGTGGCCTCGGCGAGCTTCGCGTCCGTGTCGGTGGAGCGCTGGGCCGCGCCGGTGACGGTGAAGGGGGCGCGGATGCCGTCGCCGACCATGCCGGGCTTGCAGGCGGTGGTGTAGGTGCCGCCGTCGGGCACCTCGACGAGAAGGTCGCGGGACAGGCCGGGGCCGATGTTCTCGACCTCGCCCAGGATCCGGTCGCCCGTGCCGTAGAGGTAGAACTCGGTCACCTTCGTGCCCGTGTTCTTCACGGTGAAGGAGATGTTGCCGGCGGGGGCCTCGCTGGCGGAGACCTCGCAGGCGGTGTCGCTCGCGGTCACCGAGATCGGCCCGCCGCCGCCCTGGGCGGCCGGGGGTCGGGCCGTGCTGGTGCAACCGGCGAGCAGCAGGGCGGTGCCGGCCGCGACCACGGCGACGGCAGAGGTCCTGCGGGACATGGGCGTTCTCCTCGGTGATGTCACGCGGCGGCGACGGTGGTGGACCGCGTGCGCTGGGGCAACAGGAACAGCGTCAGGACGACGGCGACGTAGAGACACCACACGACCGCCTCGAGCACGGTGGTCTGCGGGGAGAAGTTGAGGACGCCCTTGAGCAGGGTGCCGTACCACGAGTCCGGCGGGATCGCGGCGCTCACGTCGAAGGCCAGGGTGGTGAGGCCGGGCAGGATCCCGGCCTCCTGCAGGTCGTGCACGCCGTAGGCGAGGATCCCGGCGGCCACGAAGATCAGGAAGAACCCGGTGACGGTGAAGAACTTCGCGAGGTTGATCCGCATGGCGCCGCGGTAGATCGCGTAGGCGACGAGCACGGCGAGTGCGATGCCGATCAGGAAGCCGACCAGCGGCCGGACGGTCTCCCCGGCGGCCTGCGCGGCGGCGAAGAAGAACACGGCGGTCTCGAGGCCCTCGCGTCCCACGGCCAGGGTGGCCATGACGACCACGGCGATCGGGCCCATCCTGATCGCGGCCTCGAGCCTGCCCTCGAGGTCGGCCTTCATCGCCCGGGCGTTCGAGCGCATCCAGAAGATCATCCAGGTGACGAACCCGACCGCGACGATGGAGAGCGACCCGCCGAGGGTCTCGGAGGCCTCGAAGGTGAGCGCCTGCTCGGCGAGGGTGAGGCCGAGGGTGACGCCGACGCTGACCAGGACCGCGAACGCGACGCCCGCCCAGACCTTCGGCAGCTCGCGCCGGCGGTCGGTGCGGATCAGGAAGGCCACGAGGATGCTGACGACCAGTGAGGCCTCGAGACCCTCGCGGAGCCCGATCAGGGCATTGCCCAGCACCGTCCTGCTCTCCTCTGCTTCGGCGTGCCTCCCATGAGGTGAGGCTCAGTGGACCGAGGTGAGGCTAGCTTCTCGAACGGGGGCGCGGGTAGGGCCCTGTGGGGCGCCTGACCAGGACGTATGTCCGGTTCGCGCGACCTGTCCGGAAATAGCGCGCAAGCGTCAGGGACGGAGCGCGCGGGCCGTGACGGGTTGCACCGGGCTATTCGGTGATGCGGGCGATCCGCGCGCGCACCTCGCCCAGCGCCTCCTGGTACTCCGGGCGCGGGTCCATCACCGTGGCCATCTGCAGCTGCCCCTTCGCCTCGCCCAGCCGGCCCTGCCGCTGCAGCGCCTTGCCGAGCGCGAAGCGCGCGTAGTGGTCGGCCGGGTCGAGCTCGAGCACCCGGACGAAGGCCTCCTCGGCCTTGCCGAGCTGGGCGGAGTCGAGGTAGGCGCGGCCCGCGAGCAGGTGGACCGACGCGTCGTTGGGTTGGCTCTCGAGGGCCGGGAGCAGGGCCTGCAGCGCGTCGAGCGGCCGGCGGTCGGCCAGGAGCAGCTCCGCGCGGCGGAACCCCTCGAAGACGCGGTTGCGGGCGCGCGGACCGGGTCCCGGTGCAGGCTGGCTCGTCATGGTCATTCCTACGGTAGGCCGCGCAGGGGCGTTCCGCGAGGTCTTGACATGTGACGACCGGTGCGCCCCGGGGCGTGACGTGCGCGGCTCGGCGGCGGTTCGGCGCCCTGATCACGGGCCCGGTCGTTACCCTGACGCCCGAGTTCCGGCGAGCCGGAGAGAACAGGAGCTATTGGGTGGCTGTCATCGAGCAGGTCGGCGCGCGCGAGATCCTCGACTCGCGGGGCAACCCCACGGTCGAGGTCGAGGTCGCGCTGGACGACGGGACGCTGGAGCGCGCCGCGGTCCCCTCCGGGGCCTCGACGGGCGAGCACGAGGCCGTCGAGCTCCGCGACGGGGACCCGAAGCGGTACGGCGGCAAGGGTGTCGAGAAGGCCGTCACGGCGGTGCTGGACGAGATCGGTCCGGAGCTGACCGGGATGGACGCGGTGGACCAGCGCCTGGTCGACCAGCGCCTGGTCGACCTGGACGGCACCCCGGACAAGTCGCGCCTGGGCGCCAACGCGCTGCTCGGCGTGTCGCTGGCGGTGGCCAAGGCGGCGGCGGAGTCGGCCGGGCTGGAGCTGTACCGCTACGTCGGCGGCCCGAACGCGCACGTGCTCCCGGTGCCGATGATGAACATCCTCAACGGCGGCGCGCACGCGGACACCTCGGTCGACGTGCAGGAGTTCATGGTCGCGCCGATCGGCGCGGAGTCCTTCCGCGAGTCGCTGCGCTGGGGCGCGGAGGTCTACCACGCGCTCAAGTCGGTGCTGAAGGAGAAGGGCCTGGCCACCGGGCTCGGCGACGAGGGCGGTTTCGCGCCGGACGTCGCCGGCGGCACCAAGGGCGCGCTGGAGCTGATCTCCACGGCGATCGGCAAGGCCGGCTTCAGCCTGGGCACGGACGTCGTGCTGGCGCTCGACGTGGCGGCCACCGAGTTCTTCTCCGACGGCGTGTACCGCTACGAGGGCAAGGAGCTGTCCTCGGCGGACCTGGCGAAGGTGTGGGCCGAGCTCGTCGACGCCTTCCCGCTGGTCTCGATCGAGGACCCGCTGGCCGAGGACGACTGGGACGGCTGGGTCTCGCTGACCGAGTCGCTCGGCGACAAGGTCCAGCTGGTGGGCGACGACCTGTTCGTCACCAACCCGGAGCGGCTCGAGGACGGCATCGACCGCGGCGCCGCCAACGCGCTGCTGGTCAAGGTCAACCAGATCGGCACGCTGTCCGAGACGCTCGACGCGGTCACGCTGGCGCACAACAACGGCTACCGCTGCATGATGAGCCACCGCTCGGGCGAGACCGAGGACGTGACCATCGCCGATCTCGCCGTCGCCACCGGCTGCGGCCAGATCAAGACCGGCGCGCCCGCGCGGTCCGAGCGGGTCGCCAAGTACAACCAGCTGCTCCGCATCGAGGAGGGCCTGGGCGACGCCGCGCGCTACGCCGGCGAGCTGGCCTTCCCGCGGTACACCCCGAGCGCCTGACGGCGTGGCGGGTGAGGCGCGGGCCCGCGAGCGGGCCGCCACCCGGGCGGACCGGGGCGGGGCGGGGCAGGCCCGTCCCGCGCCCGGCGGGCGGCGCGTGCGCGAGCCCCGGCTCACCCGCACCCGCAGCCGGGCGGGGACGGTCGTCGCCCGCACGAGCGGGCTGCTCGGGCTGTCCTCGACCCGGCGGGCGGCGATCCTCGCGATCGTGGTCTGCGTGCTGGCGCTGACCGTGGCCGTGCCGCTGCGCAACTACGTCGCGCAGCGGCAGGACCTGGCCGCGGTGCAGGAGCAGCAGCGGGCGCTGGCGGCCGAGGTCGCCGAGCTGGAGGAGCGGAAGGCGCGGCTGTCGAACCCGGACGAGGTCGCGGCCGAGGCGCGCTCGCGCCTGGGGTACGTCCGGCCCGGCGAGGTGCCCTACGTGGTGCAGCTGCCGGACACGCCGTCGGCGGCCGAGGCCGAGGCCGCGCGCAAGGGCACGCCCTGGTACCGGACCCTGTGGAGCGACGTGACCGAAGGAGCCCCCCGATGAGCGACACGATCTCCGAGCAGGACCGGGAGACCGTCGCCGCCCAGCTGGGCCGGCCGCCGCGCGGGATGCGGGCGGTCGCCGCCCGCTGCCCGTCGGGCCACCCCAACGTCGTGCAGACCTCGCCGAGGCTGCCCGACGGCACCCCGTTCCCGACGCTCTACTACCTCACGTGCCCGCGGCTGGCCTCGCGCATCGGCACCCTCGAGGCCTCCGGGCTGATGAAGGAGATGACCGCGCGGCTGGCGGAGGATCCGGAGCTGGCGGAGCGCTACCGGCGGGCACACGAGTCCTACCTGGCCGAGCGGGACGCGATCGAGCCGCTCGGCACGGAGGTCAGTGCCGGCGGGATGCCCGGCCGCGTGAAGTGCCTGCACGTGCACGTCGCCCACGCGCTGGCCAAGGGGCCGGGGGTGAACCCGTTCGGCGACGAGGCGCTGGCGTTGCTCGGCGACTGGTGGACCGGCACCGACTGCGCCTGAGTCCGGCCCGGCCTCAGACGCCGGGGGTGACGCGCTCCAGCAGCGGCTTCGCGGGGACGCCCTCGGGCAGGGTGCCGGCGGTGCGCCAGGGACCGTCGGGCTGCAGGCGGCCGGCGAGGAAGGCGTCGGAGACCGCGGCCGGGGCGGTGCGCAGCAGCAGCGAGCCCTGCAGGCACAGCGCGAGCAGCTCGGCGAGCCGGCGGGCCCGCCGCGGCTCGGGGGCCCGGAACTCCGCGCGGAGCCGGTCCACGGCCCGGTCGAACCGCACGTCCGCGCCCCGGGCGAGGGCGATCTCGTCGAGCACCGCGTCGACCGAGCCCGGCTCGCGCGCGACGGCCCGCAGCACGTCGAGCGCGGTGACGTTCCCCGAGCCCTCCCAGATCGAGTTCAGCGGGCTCTCCCGGTAGAGCCGCGGCATCGGCGACTCCTCGACGTAACCGTTGCCGCCCAGACACTCCAACGCCTCCGCGACGACCGCCGGGGTGCGCTTGCAGACCAGGTACTTCGCCGCCGGCAGCGCCAGCCGCAGGAACGCCGTCTCGCCCCGCTCGACGGCCCCGGCCAGCCGGATCGCGAGCGTGGTCGCGGCCTCGGACTCGACGGCCAGTTCGCCCACCACGGCCTGCATCAGCGGCTGGTCCGCCAGCAGCGCGCCGAAGGCCGAGCGGTGCGCCACGTGGTGCGCGGCCTCGGACAGGGCCGCGCGGACCGTGCCGGCCGCGCCGAGCACGCAGTCCAGGCGGGTCATCGAGACCATCTCGATGATCGTCGCGACGCCGCGGCCCTCGTCGCCCACCCGCCAGCCGACGGCGTTCTGGTACTCCAGCTCGGCCGAGGCGTTGGAGCGGTTGCCGAGCTTGTCCTTGAGCCGCTGGATGCGCAGCCCGTTGCGGGTGCCGTCGGGCAGCACGCGGGGCAGGACGAAGCAGGTCAGCCCGCCCGGCGCCTGCGCGAGGGTGAGGAACAGGTCGTTCATCGGCGCCGAGGTGAACCACTTGTGGCCCACCAGCGAGTACGTGCCGTGCGCGTCCGGGGTCGCGCGGGTGGTGCCGGCGCGGACGTCCGAGCCGCCCTGCTTCTCGGTCATCGACATGCCGGCGAGCAGCCCGGGCTTGGTGTGCGGGGTCTCCAGCCCGGGCGAGTACACCCGCGCGGCGAGCCGCTCCTCGAACCGCAGCTCGCCGTGGCGCAGTGCCGGCACCGCGGCGTAGGTCATCGAGATCGGGCAGCAGTGTCCCTGCTCCAGGGTGCTGACCAGGTAGAACCCGGCGGCCCGGGCGAGGTGCGAGCCGTCCGCCCAGGGGGTCGCGTGCAGCCCGTTCTCCACGGACAGTCTCATGAGCGCGTGCCAGGACGGGTGGAAGTCCACCTCGTCGACGCGGTGACCGTAGCGGTCGTGGGTGCGCAGCACGGGCTCGTACTCGTTGGCCAGCCGCGCGTGCTCCCGGTACTCCGCCGACCCGACGGCCAGGGCGAGGGCCTTCAGGTCCGGCGCCGCGCCCTCCCGGCGCAGCGCGTCGGCCAGGCCGGGGTCGCACTCGAGCGGGTCGAACCCGTCGAGCGGCGGAACCTGGTTCACGACGGTGTGAGTGCCCAGCTCGGTGCCCGGTGCCACGCTCATTACCGGAGGGTAACCCGCCGGCGGGCGGATCGGGACCGTCGCGACGCCCGGAGCGCCCCGGCTGCCGATACGGTGACGGGGACCGACCCCGACCCACAGGAGCGCGCATGTCCCGGGTGGCCGCCATCGACTGCGGGACCAACTCGATCCGCCTGCTGATCGCCGACGTCACCGAGACCTTCGACGGCACCAAGGACCTGCGCGACCTGCACCGGGAGATGCGCATCGTGCGGCTCGGCAAGGGCGTCGACGCGACCCGCCGGCTCGACCCGGAGGCGCTCGAGCGCACCCGCGCGGCGCTCGTCGACTACACGGCGGCGATCCGCCGCAAGGGCGTCGAGCGCGTCCGCATGGTCGCCACCTCCGCCACCCGGGACGCCACGAACCGTGAGGACTTCTTCGGCATGGTCCGCGACGTGCTCGGGGTCGAGGCCGAGGTGATCAGCGGCGACGAGGAGGCGCGGCTGTCCTTCCAGGGCGCGGTCGGCGACCTCGACCCGGACGACGGCCCGTTCGTGGTCGCGGACGTCGGCGGCGGCTCGACCGAGCTGGTGGTCGGCACCCCGGCCGACGGCGTGGTCGCGGCCCGCTCGGTCGACGTCGGCAGCGTCCGGCTCACCGAGCGCTGCCTGCCCGGCGACCCGCCCGCCGAGGCCGACGTCGCCAACGCCCGCAAGGTCGCCCGGGAGATCCTCGACGAGGCGTTCGAGGCCGTCCCGGTCGAGGGGGTGAAGTGCTGGGTCGGCGTCGCCGGCACGATCACCACGCTCTCCGGGATCGCCCAGGACCTGCCGGAGTACGACCCCGAGGCCGTGCACCTGTCCACCCTGTCCCGCGACGACGTGCACCGGGTCGCCCAGATGCTGATCTCCTCGTCGCGCGAGGAGCGGGCGAAGCTCGGTGCGCTGCACCCGGGCCGGATCGACGTGATCGGGGCGGGCGCGCTCGTCGTGGAGGCGCTGGCGGACGAGCTGCACTCGCGCGCCGGGATCGACAAGCTGGTCGTCTCCGAGCACGACATCCTCGACGGGATCGCGCGATCGATCGCGTGAGCGGACCCGCGGGCGGATCGCCGGCGCCCGCCGGACCGGCGGCGCCCGGCGAGGTGTCGGCGCCCGACTGGCCGCGCCACGCGGGGCCGGCCGCGCCGACGCTCGCCGACCTCGACGCCCGGGTCACCGAGTGCCGGGCCTGCCCGCGGCTGGTCGAGTGGCGGGAGAAGGTGGCGCGGGAGAAGCGCGCGGCCTTCCGGGACTGGGAGTACTGGGGGCGGCCCGTCCCCGGGCTCGGGCCGCCCGACGCGCGGTTGCTGGTCGTCGGGCTCGCCCCGGCCGCGCACGGCGGCAACCGGACCGGGCGGATCTTCACCGGGGACCACTCGGGCGACGTCCTCTATGCGGCGATGCACGCCGTCGGCCTCACCAACCAGCCGACCGCCGTGCACCGTGACGACGGGCTGCGGTTGATCGGCACCCGGATCACCGCACCGGTGAAGTGCGCCCCGCCGGAGAACAAGCCCACCCCGACCGAGCGCGACACCTGCCGGCCGTGGCTCGACGCCGAGATCGAGCTGGTCCGCCGCAGCCTCCGCGCGGTCGTCGTCCTCGGGGGGTTCGGCTGGCAGGCGCTGCTGCCGGTGCTCGCCGACCACGGCTGGACGATCCCGCGGCCGCGCCCCCGGTTCGGGCACGGCGCCCACGTCGAGCTGGCGTCCGTGCGGCCGGGGGGCTCGCTGCACCTGTTCGGCAGCTACCACGTGAGCCAGCAGAACACCTTCACCGGCAAGCTGACCCCGGCGATGCTGGAGGAGGTCCTGGCCGCCGCGGCCCGCGCCGCCAGGCTGTAGGTGAACTCACACCGGGCAGGACGCAGATCACGCCGGATCCGACGGTCGGGCTTACGTCTCCGGGGTACGAATGTGGGTATGGCGCACGCTCAACGAATCGTCGTGGTCGGTGGCGGCTACGTCGGCATGTACACCGCTCTGCGGCTGCAGAAGAAGCTGCGCCGCGGCGAGGCCGACATCACGGTCATCGACCCCCAGTCCCACATGACCTACCAGCCGTTCCTCCCCGAGGCGTCGGCCGGCTCGATCGAGCCGCGGCACGTCGTGGTCCCGCTGCACAAGGTGCTGCGCGGCTGCCGCGTGCTGACCGGCCGGGTCACCGCGATCTCCGACGCGCACAAGCAGGTCACGGTGCAGACCGCGGCCGGGCACACCACGACGCTGGGGTACGACGTCCTCGTCGTCGCCCCCGGCTCGGTCGCCCGGACCCTGCCGGTCCCCGGCCTGCCGGAGCAGGGCATCGCCTTCAAGACCGTCGGCGAGGCCATCTACCTGCGCAACCACGTGCTGTCGCGGCTCGACGCGGCCTCCACCACCGCGGACCCGGAGCTGCGCAGCCGGCTGCTGACCTTCGTCGTGGTCGGCGGCGGGTACGCGGGCGTCGAGGCGCTCGCCGAGCTCGCCGACATGGCCCGCTACGCGACCCGCTACTACGAGGGCATCGAGCCCGGCGACCTGCGCTGGGTCCTCGTCGAGGCGATGGACCGGATCATGCCCGAGGTCGGCCCGAAGATGGGCGCGTACACCGTGCGCCGCCTGCTCGACGCCGGCATCGAGGTCCTCCTCGAGACCCGCGTCGAGGCGATGGTCGACGGGCACGTCGTGCTGTCCGACGGGCAGGAGTTCGACGCCGACACCATCGTCTGGACCGCCGGCGTGAAGCCGAACCCGATGCTGGAGCAGACCGACCTGCCCCGCGGCCCCCGCGGGCACGTCGAGTGCGCGGCCGACCTCACGGTCGACGGGCTGAAGGGCGTGTTCAGCGCGGGCGACTGCGCGTCGATCCCGGACCTCACCAAGGACGACCCGAACGCCCGCACCAGCCCGTCGGCGCAGCACGCCGTCCGGCAGGCCAAGGTGCTCGCGGACAACATCGTCGCGTACCTGCGCGGGTACGAGATGAAGCAGTACCGGCACAGCTACGCGGGTTCGGTCGCGAGCCTCGGCCTGTACAAGGGCGTCGCCCAGGTCTACGGGATCAAGCTCAAGGGCTTCCCGGCGTGGTTCATGCACCGCACCTACCACGTGAGCCGCATGCCCACGTGGAACCGCCGCTTCCGGATCGTCATGGACTGGACCACCGCGCTGCTCATGGGCCGCGAGGTCGTGGCGCTGGGCCAGATCCACGAGCCGAAGGCGGAGTTCAGCCGGATCGCCGGCGGCACGGTGACCCCGCTGCCCCCGACGGTCGCGCAGGAGGCCGACGCCAAGGCCAGCTGACGCGGCTCCGGCCGACAGGCGCTCGACGGCGCCCGCCCTTCACCGGGGGCGGGCGCCGTCGGCGTTCTCGCCCCGCCCCGTCGTTAGGCTGCGGGCGGGCCCCCGTAGCCCAACGGCAGAGGCAGGCCCCTTAAAAGGGTCACAGTGTGGGTTCGAGTCCCACCGGGGGCACCCTCGTGAGACCGCGGGAGGCCGCGTGCTCCCTACTTCCGCACACGGAAGCGGAGCATCGTCACGGGACCCGACCGGCTGGTACCCAGCGGTTCGAGGTCGATCCTGCCGAGGCCCCCGGGCGAGAACCGCACGCCGTCGCCGAGGAGCACCGGCAGCACGTACACCAGGACCTCGTCGACGAGGCCTCGCCGCAGGCACTGACCGGCCAGGTCGGCTCCGAGGATCTCCAGGTTCCTGCCCCGCGCGGCGGCGTGCGCCGTGGCGACGGCCTCCCCCAGATCGCAGGTGAGGAAGGTGACCCCGGGCTCCGGCTCGTCCGGCGGCCGGTGCGTCAGGACGAACAGCGGCCCCCCGTCGTAGTCGGTGTCCTCCGGGGACATCCGCCTGGCGACCTCGTAGGTGCCCCGGCCGGCCAGCATGGCGCCGGTGGCCTGCACGACCTCGGGAAACGCGTACTGCGTCGCGTACTCGAGGACCCAGTCCATCGCGTGGTCGGGGCCGGCGACGAAGCCGTCCAGCGACATCGACCTGTTCACGACGACCTTGCCCGGGCCGGTATGCGTATCGCTCACGCCGGTGATGACCGGGAGCAGGTCACGAACTCATCGGCGTCGGCGGGACGAATGCCGTCCCGGCGACGACCGATGACTCCGCGCCGCCGTCGCGGTCCTGTGTTCGCGCGACAGGAGGGGATTCCGATGGACGGGACCACGCGGGTCGAGTCGGGGGGACGGGACGGCGCCCGGACGGGCGGTCCGCCGCGCGTCCTGACCGACGGGGGTCCGAGATGGCGGTGATGGAGGACGTCCGGCCGCTGGGCGCCGAGCTGGAACGCTCCTACCCGGTGTACGTCCACGGCAGGTTGAAGTTCCGGGTGAAGCAGATCGTCTACGTGGCGTTCTCCCTCGACGAGAGCGTGATGGGCTTCGCGTTCCCCAAGGAGGAGCGGGCGGCGCTCGTCGCGGGCGAGCCGCACAAGTTCCGGATGCCGTCGGCGTCGGAGATGCGTTTCAACTGGGTCGACGCCGAGCTCGCGGCGCTGGACCCGACCGAGGCCCGGGAGCTCGTCGTCGACGCGTGGCGCATGGTCGTGCCCCGGAAGCTCTCGCGCGCCTACGACCTCGCCCATCCGAACGGCCCGGGCTGACGCCCCGACGCGGCACGGCACCGGGGATCAGGCGCGACGCGGACCGGACGGGGACGCCAGACCCGTCCGCACGCCCCCGGTCGGCCGTCGCGGCCGTCTCGGGCCCTCGCTGTCGGCTCCCGGACCCGGCGGCCTTCGCCGGCGACGCCGACTACGTCCGCAGTCGGTGGGCGGCCGCACCGGCGGCCGCGCTGACCGCGGAGCTCGACGGCAGGGTCGTCGGGTCCAACTTCGCCACCCGGTGGGGGAGCGTCGGGTTCTTCGGGCCGCTCACCGTCGATCCCCGGTTCTGGAACGGGGGCGTCGCGCGGCGGCCCCTCGACAACACCATGGAGGGGTCCGCCGCTCCACCGTGTCGGAGGTCGCCAGCAAGCTCCAGGCCGACGGCCTCATCGAGTACAGCCGCGGGAACGTGCACCTGGCCGACCGTCCCCGGCTCGAGGAGGTCGCCTGTCCTGCTACGCGGTCGTCAAGGCCGAGTTCGACGCACTCGCCGCCGACTCCTGAGCGAGGCGGAGGTACGTCTCGTCCACGTCAGGGTGGCGGCGGGACCGCGCCGAGCTGCACGAGGAGCCCGAGCGTGTCGGCGCAGGACCAGCGCTCGACGCAGCGGGCCTCGGCGAAGTGCAGGATCGTGATGCCGGGCTGGGTGACCCGGATGCCGGTCGCGGGGATGCCCATGAAGTCCCCGTCGTGCCGGCCGGTCAGGGTGAAGCGCGCGACCAGCCGGTCGCCGGAGCCGAAGGTCTCGTGCAGTTCCAGGTGGTTCTCCGGGAACGCCGCCCAGAGCTTCTCGTAGAACGCGCGGACGGCCGGCTTGTCCATCGGCTCCGGGGACATGCCGTGCAGCCGGATCCGGTCGTCGTACACCTCGAGGTAGCCGGCCAGGTCGCCGGCGTTCCACCGCTCGATCGCCCGCGCGAGCGCGGTCTCGTTGCGCGACTCCGTCGTCGTGGTGGTCATCGTGCCCTCCTCCGAGGGGAGCGACCGTGGACGGGTCGGCCAGCGTACTGCGGCCGAACCGCCTCTCGCGAGGGACCGACGGGGCCGGTCAGTGGGCGAGCTTGAGCCCCACGACCCCGGCGACGATCGCGACCAGGCACAGCAGCCTGGCCACGCTCGCCGACTCGCCGAGCACGAAGATGCCGTACAGGGCCGTTCCCACCGCCCCGATCCCGACCCAGATCGCGTAGCCCGTGCCGACCGGGATCTCGCGGAGCGCGTACGCCAGCCCCGCCATGCTCGCGACCAGCGCCACGCCGAACACGATCGCCGGGCCGATCCGGGTGAAGCCCCGCGACTGCGACAGGGCCGACGCCCACACGGTCTCCAGCACACCCGAGACGATCAGGACGATCCAGGCCATCGCGCACCTCCTGCGCGTCGTCTTGTCGTTCCGGGTACGACGCACTCGTCCGGGGGTGCCGCGGGAGCGGGTCCGTCCCCGACCGTACCGGCGGCCCCGACCCGGGGCAGCGGGTGGTGACCGACCTGACCGGCGCGCAGGAGTCGATCAGGACGTCGACGGTGCGGACCTCTCGCCCGAGCCGCTCCTGCCAGGAGCAACGGTCCCGCGTTGCGCGAGACCGACGGCCCTGGCTCGGGGCGGGCCGAGCGCGGACGGTTGCCGCCGCCGTCCGGGGCCGCCGCGGGCGAGGTCCGCGAACTCGCGCGGCGGCGGACCGGGGCCGGTGGACCCACCGAGGGTGACCCTCGTCGAGCGGGGAGACCGATGACCTCCACGGGTGCGCCGGTTCCCGTCCGCGGCTCGGCGGCCAGCCAGAGATCCACTGGAGCGAACTGTCGAAGGATGTCCGCCATGCCCGGCCCGACCGAAACCTCGGACTACGCCTCGGCGATCCGGCCGCTCACGATCACCACTGCGGAGGGGGACCTGAAGGACCTGCGTGCGCGCATCGCGGCCACGCGCTGGCCCGGGAAGGAGACCGTCGAGGACGACTCGCAGGGCGTGCCCCTGGCGATGGTGCAGGCGCTCGCGCGCTACTGGCAGACCGAGTACGACTGGCGCAAGTGCGAGGCCGAGCTCAACTCGGTGCCCAACTTCCTCACCGAGATCGACGGGCTGGACATCCACTTCATCCACGTCCGTTCCGGGCACGAGGACGCGTTGCCGATCGTCGTCTGCCACGGCTGGCCGGGTTCGGTCGTCGAGCAGCTGAAGCTGATCGGCCGGCTGACCGATCCGACCGCGCACGGCGCGAGCGCGTCCGACGCGTTCCACGTGGTGATCCCGTCGATGCCCGGGTACGGGTTCTCGGGCAAGCCGACCAGCACGGGCTGGGGTCCGGTGCGCACGGGCAAGGCCTACGTCGAGCTCATGAAGCGCCTCGGCTACGACCGCTTCGTCGCGCAGGGCGGCGACTGGGGCGCCATCGTCGTCGATCTGATGGCCGGCGGCCGCAGCCCGGGGCCGGCCGAGCCGGCGCCGCCGGAGCTGATCGGCATCCACACCAACATGGCCGGCGCGATCCCGCCCGACCTCTTCTCCGCGTCCTTCGCCGGCAGCCCGCCGCCGTCCGGCCTCTCGGACGAGGAGCTGAGCACCTACGAGCAGCTGCGCAGCTTCTTCGCGACACACGTGGCGTACGGGCTGATCGCGGGGACGCGCCCGCAGACGCTGTACGGACTGGCCGACTCGCCGGTCGATCTCGCGGCCTTCATGCTCGACCACGGCGACGGGCTCGGTCAGCCCGGGCTGGTCCAGCAGGTGCTCGAGGGACGTCTGGAGAAGCCGAGCGACCTCACGCGCGACGACATCCTCGACAACATCACCCTGTTCTGGCTCACCAACACCGGCATCTCCTCGCTGCGGATGTACTGGGAGTTCGCGGGCGGCTTCTTCGACACCAAGGGCGTCACGATCCCGGTCGGTGTGAGCACGTTCGCCGACGAGATCTACCGGGTTCCGCGGAGCTGGGCCGAGCAGGCGTACCCCAACCTCGTCTACTACAACCAGCACGACAGGGGCGGCCACTTCGCCGCCTGGGAGCAGCCGCAGCTGCTCTCCGAGGACATCCGCGCAACGTTCCGGTCGCTGCGGTAGAGGGATCCGTGGCTCGCGGGCCCGACGACGGGCCGGCCGTTCTTCCCCCCGTCGCGCCGGCGGTCGACCCGTGATCCGAGCGCGGACCTGCGACGACGGCGCAGAGGACAGGCCCGCACGCCCTTCCGCTGCGGGGCGCTCGCTGGCTACGTTCCTGCGATGCAGACCCGGATCATGGGCACGACGATGCCCGTCCTGGAGATCACGATGGGTCCCGGCGAGCAGGTGATCGCCGAGGGCGGGGACGTCGCCTGGCTGTCCCCGGGGTTCGGCCTCGACACGTCGACCCGGTTCGGCTCGGGTGGCCGGGGCGGGTTCATGAGCGGCCTGAAACGCGCACTCGGCGGCGGGCAGCTGTTCCTCACCGAGTACACCGCCCCGCGGGAGGGCGGGTTCGTGGCCTTCGCGACCGACCTCCCGGGCACGATCCGGGAGCTGCGGGTCGACGCCGCGGACGAGTTCATGGTGCAGTCCGGCGCCTACATGGCCAGCACCCCGCAGGTCGAGGTGTCGGTCGGGCTGCAGAAGAAGCTCGGCGCCGGGATCTTCGGGGGCGCCGGCGTGGTGTTCCAGAAGCTGGCCGGCACCGGCACCGCCTGGGTCCAGCTCGCCGGCGAGATCACCGAGTACGACCTCCCCGCCGGGCGGTCCATGCTGATCCACCCCGGTCATCTGGCGCTGTTCCGCGCCGGGATGGGGCTCGAGTTCACCTCGGTCCGCGGGGTGAAGAACAAGCTGTTCGGGGACTCGCTGCTGCTGGCGGAGATCCACGGGCCCGGGCACGTGTGGCTCCAGTCGATGACCGCGGAGAAGCTCGCCTCCGCGATCGAGCCCTACCTGCCCGACCGCACCCCCTCGTCGTCCTCCGGCAACGGCTGACCCGCCCGGGCTCCGCCCGCGACCCGCTCGTCCAGGCGGGCCGCGCAGCGGGCGATCCCCTGCCTGATCATCCGGCCGTACCCGTCGTCCGGCAGGGCGCCGACGGCCCGTTCGGCCTCGACGAGATGGACGCGGGCCTGCCCGGTGTCGCCGAGCCGACGGTGGACGTCGGCCAGGTTGAGGTGCAGCGACGGGTAGAAGCCGGCCACGGTGAGCGAACCGTGGTGCTCCCGCGCCCGCGCGTCGGTGAGCTCGTCCGCCGCCGCGAGCGCGCGGAGGTCCCAGCGCAGCTCCTCGCCGAGGTCCTCCTGCACGTCCGCCGCGTGGTGGGCGAGCGCGCACCGGTGGAGCGGGTCGCCGGAGGGGCCCAGCCGCGCCCACAGCCGCGCGAACCGCTCCCGCGCCTCCGCGCGCGCTCCGGCGTGCCCGCGTGCGACCGCCTGCGCGATCTCGGCCATCACCGGGTCGGGCCGCTCCGTCATGTCGTCCTCCTGTCCGCCTGCCGGGACCCTACGGACGGGGTCCGACAGTTCCCGCGGGCCGCGCCCTCGGCGAGGATCGGCGCCGTGACCCCGCTCGACGCCCTGCTCGCCTTCGGTGCCGGGCTGGTCGTCGCGGTGGTCACCACGCCCGTCGGGGTGTCCGGGGCGGTGTTCCTGCTCCCGGTCCAGTTCGACCTGTTGGGGGTGCCCAGCCCGGCCGTCACCCCCACGAACCTGCTGTACAACGTCGTCGCCACCCCCGGCGCCCTCCTGCGCCACCACCGCACCGGCGCCCTCGGCGGCCCGCTCGCCCGCCGGCTCGTCGCGGGCACGCTGCCGGGTGTCGTCGCCGGGACCCTCGTGCGGGTGCTCCTCGCCCCCGGCGACCGGGTGTTCCGCGTGCTCGCGGCCGCGCTGCTGCTCGGCGTCGGGACCTGGTTGTGCCTGCGGGGCCGGGCCCGTCCGGCGCCGCGCCGCGCGGTGCGCGGAGGGGTCCTGACGGGGCTCGGCGCCGTCGTCGGGCTCATCGGCGGCCTCTACGGCATCGGGGGCGGGTCGTTGCTCGGGCCGATCCTGGTGGGGGCCGGGATGACCGTCGCCGTCGTCGCCCCGGCCGCGCTCGCCGCCACGTTCGTGACCTCGGTGGCCGGCGTGGCGACCTACGGGCTGCTGTCGCTGGTCGTCGACGGTCCGGTCGGCCCGGACTGGGTCACCGGCCTCTGCTGCGGCGCCGGCGGCCTGCTCGGCGGCTACCTCGGTGCCCGCCTGCAGCCCCACGTCCCGGAGGCGGCCCTGCGCGTTCTGCTCGGCCTCCTCGCGATCGGGCTCGCGGTCACCTATCTCGTCCGGGCGGCCGCGGCCTGACCCGTCCGCGCATGCGGGGGGCCCAGCAGGGCGGAGCCCGGCGGCGTCAGCCCGCGGTGGTGGCCGGGTACGTCGGCGCCGGGAGGTCCAGCACGCGGGAGGTGCGGAGCCGCCAGATCAGGTAGGCGACGCCGAGCCGGGTGCGGCCGATGCCGTCGAACGGGTCGAACCCGACGACGCCGGTGATCACGTCGAGCCGGGTCCGCAGCGTGCTGTGGTGCACCCCGGCCAGCCGCGCGGCCTGCCGGACCGACCCGGCGCGCACCAGCGCGTCGAGGGTGGCCGGGCCCCAGGCGTGGCGCATGACCGCGTCGAGGGCGTCGACGTCCGGGAAGTCGAGGTCGAGCCCGGTGTCGGCGAGCAGCTCGATCACCCCGCCGTACCGGTCGGCCGCCACACAGGGCGCCTCGGGCGGGGCGCACAGCCGCAGCGCGACCACGGCCGTGCGGAACGAGCGGTGCAGGTGCTCCACGGTGGTCGCGACCCCGAGGCCGGACGGGATCGCGCCGCCGGGCGCCCGGTCCTCGGGCAGGACGAGCGCGTGGATCGGCCCGTGCGGCGTGGCGACGACGTCCTCGGCGCCGGCGGGGTGGTCCTCCCACGCCGCGAACAGCGGCGCGGCGAGCACCCGGTAGCGGACGCCGGGGGAGAGGCGGAGGCGGGCCGCCGCGGTGCGGCGCTCCTCGACGGGGACCGAGCGGTCGAGCAGCAGGCCCAGCTCGCCGCGGTCCGGCTCCCGCCGGCCGCGCCCGTGCCGGATCCGCACGGCGAGCATCAGCCGCTCGAGGACGGTCCCGTCGTTCACCCGGGCGGGTCCCTCGCGTTCGAGCCACACCGTGAGGCCGTCGCAGCGGATCGACGAGCCCGGCGGCGGGAGCGCGCGGCCCTGGACGACCTTCCCCGTCGGTGCGACCCGCACGGACCGCGGCGGCGGGAGGTCGGTGCAGAACCCGGCGGTGCAGCCCGCGAGCGACGCGGCCGCGTTGAGCAGGCCCCGGGTGTCGACGTTGCCGACCATGAGCTCGTCGAAGCAGGCGATCACCCGCAGGTCCGCGCCGTCGTGCGGATCGGGGCCGGGGACCCGCCCCGGGAGCTCCTGCACGACAACTCCATCCCGTCGCTCCGGAGCGCACAGTGTAGTGGTCCGGATCACGAAGGAGCACCGGTCGATCGGGCAGGGCCCGCGCCGGGGTGGGTGATCGTGCACGGACCCGCCACGGCCGGCGGACCGGCCGCGGCGGGCGGGCGTCAGAGGCTGGCGTAGAGCGCGGACTCGAAGTCGCCGTAGAGCTTCCAGGCCTCGTTCTCGGTGATGAACGGCAACGAGTTCGTGTAGATCGAGGCGCAGACGCCGGTCGCGCGGTCGACGAAGAAGTGGGTGTTGAACAGGCCCGCCCACGCCCCGGTGCCCGCCCGCCGCCGTCCCGGGAGGTCCTGGGTGTTCAGGAGCAGGCCGAGGCCCCACTTCCAGCCCGGCCCGATGCGCAGGCTGTCGGTGATCGGCGGGTCGGCGGTCGGGATCTCCGCCGGGACGTCCAGGTCGCCGATCTGGTTGGTGAAGGCGGCGTCGACGGTCTGTTCCGTGAGGATGCGGGCGCCGTCGAGCTCGCCCCCGCGCAGCAGGGCCCGCTCGAAGCGGATGTAGTCGCGCGGGGTGGAGTAGAGGCCGTGGCCACCGGCCCACCAGTCCGGCTCCTGCGGCAGCAGCTCGCCGGCCGAGGCCCAGTTCCCGTCCTCGCCCCGGACGTGCACGGTCACGCAGTTGTCGCGGCGGCGGTCGTCGAGCAGGAACATCGTGTCGTCCATGCCGAGCGGGCCGGTGATGTTCTCCTTGATCACGACGTCGAGACCCGTGCCCGCCACGGTCTCGACGACCCTGCCCAGCCAGTCCGTGTTGATGCCGTACTCGAACCGGGTGCCCGGGTCGGCCACGAGCGGGGCCTTGAAGGCCTCCGCGCCGCCGAGGACGTTCGGCAGGCCGGTGACCTTCTGGTAGGTGTCGAGCGCCTCGTTCCAGAACCAGTACCCCAGGCCGGTCGTGTGCGTGATCAGCTGCTTCACCGTCGCGCGGCTGCCGGCCGGACGCAGCTTCGGGGTGTCGCCGTCGAAGCCCTCGAGGACCTGGAGCTCGGCGAACTCGGGGCGGTAGGTGTCGACGGGTGCGTCGAGCTCCAGCTCGCCCCGCTCGATCTGCTGCAGCGCCGCGACCGTCGCGACGATCTTGGTCATCGACATGATCCGGAACTGCGTCGACGTGGTGACCTCGTCGGTGGCCTCGCCGACGATGCGCGGCCCGGCCCCGCCCTCGTAGAGGATCCCGTCGCGGTCCGCGGCGATCGCCGCGACGTGCGGCACCGCGCCGGCCTCGACGGCGTCCCGCAGGACCCGGTCGATGGCGCTTCCGTCGATGGCACTGGACATGCTGAGCTCCGTCGGTCGGCGGGGGGAGACCGCGCGTCGGGCGCGGCGCCGTCGATCGTGCCGAGCCGCCGCCCGGCGCGGTACCGACGATCATGCGCAGCTTCGGGTGCGACGCCCGCCATTCGGCGGGGTGTCCCCCTGGCCCGGGGCGGGGCCATCGCGTGGTGAGCGGGGTCCGCGGTGGGTCCCGGACGGGCGGCGGCAGGTCGAGGAGCTGCCGGACGGGTCCGTGCTCCCCGAGCACGCGACGAGCACCGTGGTCCTTCGCCCACCCGCCTGACGGCCGAGGACGCTCAGACCGTCGCCCCGTTCCAGTGGATCTCCCCGTCCGGCCAGTCGGGCTGCGTGACGGGGAGGACGAGGGTGGTCGAGGAGATCTCGTCGACGAAGGGCTGCGGCTCGGTGGTGTCGTCGGGCGAGTACACGGCGCGCCGCGGGGAGAGCCGGCGCCAGCCCCCGCGCTCGTAGAAGGGGACGTGCTGCTCGGCGCACATGAGGATGCCGAAGGGCACGGCCAGCTCGCCCAGGAAGGCCCGCACCCGGTCGAGCAGGGCCAGGCCGACGCCCTGCCGCTGCAGCCCCGGCCGCACCGCCACCAGACCCACCACCGCGGCCAGCTGCTCCCTGCCGCCCACCTGCAGGAACCGCCGCAGCACGCCGGCGTGCGCGGCCGGTCCCTCGAGGTCCCACCCGACGACGCGGGCCTCGGGCCGGACGTACGACCAGGTCCGCACCCCGCCGAAGAACTGCGGGAGGTGCGCGTAGGACCTCCGGAGCAGCACCGCGAGCTCCGCGTGCTCGCGCATGCTGATCCGGCCCTCGCGGCATGCACTCCACTGCACCCCCCGACCCTCGCAGACATCGCCGCCCACGGCCGGACGGAGCGGGCACCCCGGCCGGCCACGGGCGGCGACGGGCACGGCCCGGATCCGGTCCCGCGGGCACCGGGCCCGGGCCCCGGGCGGAGGCCCCTCCGGCCCAGCGGCTCGGCGGGAGTGCTCCACCGGACGCGTGAACGACCGCCGAACGGGGTACAGCCGCATCATGACCATGGTCGAGGCGAACGAGAGGACGGACGTGGTCGGACGTCGCGTGGACGGCCCGCGGCCCGCCTCGCTCGTCGCCGCGTTCCGGGACGCCAGCTGCCTGCCCGGTCTGCGCGCCTGGCTGCGCGAGCAGCTCGCGCCGACGGACACCCTGCTCGACGCCGAACTCGTGTGCACCGAGCTCGTGACCAACGCCGTCGAGCACGCGGGCGGGCCCCGGCGGGTCCGGGTCACCGTGCTCGACCGGGTCCGGATGCGTATCGAGGTCGACGACGCCGGGGCCGGCGCCCCGCTGACCGTCGGCGAGTCGCGGCTCGGCGAGCACCGCGGCCGGGGTCTGACGATCGTCAACGCGGTCGCGCACTGGGGCGTCCGCCGCACCCGCACGGGCAAGACGGTCTGGGCCACGCTCGAGCTGGCCTGACGGCCTCGGCGACCCCCGCGGTCGGAGCGTCCTGCCTCGGTCGTGCGTCGGGCGGCGCGCGCGGTGAGGCGCGCCTTCGGGGCCTCCGTGGCGGGCGGTCCGGTCCCGGATCCCCTCGAGCACGCTGTCGCGCATGCGGTCGAGGTGCTCGCCCGGGGAGCCGATCCGGACGATCTCGCTGATATCCGGCACACCGTTTCCGTTCCGGCGCGATGGGGTAGCCAAAACGTGATCGGGGTGGACGAGACTAAGTCCCGGCACCGTGTAGCCGGGGGTCCGGTGCCCGCCACGACAGGGAGCTGCCTCGCGCGCGCAACTGGGGAGCTACGCGCGCACCCCCGGAGGTATCGCGGCCCGGCCGGCTCGACGGCGGCCGGGCCGCACCCCTGCGTGAGCCCGTCGTGGCCGTCGTCGATGGACCGCTCGGGCGTCGCCCGGCTGGGACGTCGCTCGCCCGGACGCTGCCCCGCCCGGGACGTCGCCGCTCGTGGCGCGGGAGGCACACCCGTCGAGGCGTGACACACCCGCTCCGGTGGCCCGGCACATCACGAGTGCGCGTGGCACACGTCGTCGACGGGGTGTGGACGACGCGATCAGGGGTGAGCCGGCCTGCTCGGAGGATCCGCCGCCGACCGCCGCAGTCGATCATCGCAGGTCCGCACACCCCGCCGGGCGGGACACACCCGGCCGACGACCTGTGCGACGCGTCCGAGGGGTGTGGGAGCCGGTCGCGGCGGGTGTGGCAGGCCAGGCGGAGGGCGCCAGGGACCCTCGCGTACCCCCTGCCGACCCGGCCGCCGGCCCGTGGGATCAGGCGCCGATCGGGTCGCGGACCTCGTCACGCGGTGTCGCGAGCGGCCGTGCGCCCCGCCCCCCGGCCGCTGAAGAGGCAGCCGCCGAGGAAGGTGCCCTCCAGCGAGCGGTAGCCGTGCACGCCGCCCCCGCCGAAGCCCGCGACCTCCCCGGCCGCGAAGAGCCCCGGCACCGGCGTGCCCGCGGCGTCGAGCACCCGGCCGGACAGGTCCGTCTGCAGCCCGCCGAGCGTCTTGCGGGTGAGCACGTGCAGCTTGACGCCGATCAGCGGGCCCGCCTTCGGGTCCAGGATCCGGTGCGGGGCCGCCGTGCGGCCGAGCCGGTCGCCGCGGTAGCGCCGGGCGTTGTGGATGGCGCTGACCTGCAGGTCCTTCGTGAACGGGTTGCTCATCTCGCGGTCGCGGGCCACGATCTGCCGCTCGATCACGGCCGCGTCGAGCAGCGGTTCGGAGGTCAGCTTGTTCATCCCGTCGACCAGCTCGGGCAGCGTCGCGGCGACCACGAAGTCCTCGCCGCGGTCCTTGAACGCCTCGACCGGGGCCGGGGCGCCGGGACGGATCCGGCCGAGCGTGGCGCGGACGTCCTTCTCGGTGAGGTCGGGGTTCTGCTCCGAGCCGGAGAGCGCGAACTCCTTCTCGATGATCTTCCGGGTGAGCACGAACCAGGAGTGGTCGTGGCCGGTGGCGCGCAGGGTCTTCAACGTGCCGAGGGTGTCGAAGCCGGGGAAGTTCGGCGCGGGCAGCCGCCGCCCGGTCGCGTCGAGCCAGATCGACGAGGGGCCGGGCAGGATCCGGATCCCGTGCCCGGCCCAGATCGGGGTGTGGTTGCGGACGCCCTCCGTGTAGTGCCACATCCGGTCCCGGTTGACGATCCGGCCGCCCGCCGCCTCGGTGATCGCGAGCATCCGGCCGTCGACGTGCGCGGGTACGCCGGTGACCATGTGCTCCGGCGGCGTGCCGAGCCGGGCCGGCCAGTTCGCGCGGATCAGCTCGTGGTTCGCGCCGATCCCGCCGGAGGTCACGATCACCGCCTGGGCCGTCAGCGCGAACGTCCCGGTCTCCGTGCGCGAGCTCGCGGCCCCGCGCGCCGCCGGGCTGGGCTCCAGCACCGCCCCCGACACGCCGTCGACCACCCCTCCGGTCGTGCTCAGCGCGTCGACCCGGTGCCGGAACCGCAGCTCGACGAGGCCGGCGCGCTCGGCGTCCCGCACCGCCGCGGCGAACGGCTCGACCAGGCCGGGCCCGGTGCCCCAGGTGACGTGGAAGCGTGGGACGGAGTTGCCGTGCCCGTCGGCCAGGTAGCCGCCGCGTTCGGCCCAGCCGACCAGCGGGAACCAGCGCACGCCGAGCCCGTGCAGCCAGGCACGCTTCTCGCCCGCGGCGAAGTCGACGTAGGCGGTGGCCCACTGGCGGGCCCAGAAGTCCTCGCCGGCCGGGTCGTCGACGTCGCGGTCGAAGCCCGCGCTGCCCAGCCAGTCCTGCAGGGCCAGCTCGGCGGAGTCCCGGATCCCCATCCGGCGCTGCTCGGGGGAGTCGACGAGGAACAGCCCGCCGAACGACCAGAACGCCTGGCCGCCCAGGCTCGTCTCGGGCTCCTGGTCGACGAGGACGACCCGCCGGCCGGCGGCCGCGAGCTCGGCGGTCGCGACGAGACCCGCCAGCCCGGCCCCCACGACGATCACGTCGGCGTTCATGCCCTCACCCTGTCGCGACGCGGCCTCCTCGGCAATACGGACAATTCGTACACGCCGATGAGTTCGGGGTCCCGCCGGGGTCGGCCCTGGTGAACACCGATCCGAGGAGGAGACCCATGACCCTGCCGGAGATCGTGAACCGCGAGGAGTGGCGGGCGGCCCGGAAGGCGCTGTTGGAGCGGGAGAAGGAGCTGACCCGGGCCCGGGACGCGCTCAGCGCCGACCGCAGGCGGCTGCCGATGGTGGAGGTCGAGAAGGACTACGTCTTCACCGGGCCGAGCGGCGAGGTGGGGCTGCGCGACCTGTTCGAGGGCCGCCTGCAGCTGCTCGTCGGGCACTTCATGTTCGCGCCGGAGTGGGAGGAGGGCTGCCCGAGCTGCACCGCGGGCGCCGACGAGGTGAACGACGGCCTGCGCGCCCACCTCGCCGCGCGGGACACCACCCTGGCCTACGTCTCGCGGGCGCCGATCGACAAGATCCAGCGGTACAAGGAGCGCCGCGGCTGGACCTTCCCCTGGTACTCGTCCCACGGCAGCGACTTCAACTACGACTTCCACGTCACGCTCGACCCGGCCGTCGCGCCCGTCGAGTACAACTTCCGCACCGCCGAGGAGCACGCGGCGGCCGGCACGGGCTACTACGTCGAGGGCGAGTACCCGATCGAGGGACCCGGCCTGTCGTGCTTCCTGCGCGACGGCGACCGCGTCTTCCACACCTACTCGCAGTACGCCCGGGGCGCCGAGTGGACCGGCGGCTCCTATGCCTTCCTGGACCTCACCGCCCTGGGACGGCAGGAGGAGTGGGAGGAGCCGAAGGGTCGGTCCGCCGCGGTCCGCCGGACCGGGCCGAGCTTCGCGAGCTGACCGGGGTCGTCCGTTCGACGTACGTTCGTCCAAGCCGGTAACGCCGGTCCCTCACCGTGCGAGGTAAGGGCACACCGCGTGTTGCTGGGGAGCGAACACGCGCTGCCGGGCGCCGCGATCCGATCCTTCGGGAGGGTCGCGGCGCCCCCCTTCTGCACCGGTCGGGCGCCGCCGGTCAGCGGGCCGGGCGGTCCTTCTCCGTCGTCCGCGCCGCGAGCGGGCCCTTCGAGCGACGCTGCAGCCAGCCACCGGCCTGCCGCAGCGTGCGGCTCACCGTGGTGGGTCCGTGGCGCTTCTCGATCACGTTCGCGAGCTTGCCCGCCAGCCAGCCGCCGAGCGGGACGGCGATCGCGAGGATCAGCCACATCCGCAGCCGGCGGGAGAAGAAGGCCCACATCGGTCCGGTCGCTCCTGGAGGTCGTGCCCGCGCGGTTCGGCGGGCGGGACCGTGAGGGTAGGGCGCCGGGGGAGCGGGCGCACCGCGGAGATCACCGTCCGTCGCCCGTGAGCGGCCGTGGTCCGCCCGCCGGGTCGCCGCGGACGGGACGGGGTGACCGGACGCGGCTCGGGTCGTTGCAGGGAAGGAGGGCGGCCCGCGACGGCGGCGGTCGACGGCGACCGCGGCCGGGGCCGCGCGGCGCGGGTCGGCCGGCCCGCGCGACACGGAAGGACCACGTCGTGCCGAACCTCGGTGGCTGGGAGATCGTCATCCTCGTCGGTGTGCTGCTGCTCCTCTTCGGGGCGAAGCGGCTGCCGGGCATGGCCCGCTCGGTCGGGCAGAGCGCCCGGATCTTCAAGGGGGAGATGCGCGGGCTGCGCGAGGACGGGCCCGCGCCGACGGTGAACGCCCAGCCGCCGACCCCGACCGCCGCGCTGCCCGTGGTCGGGGGGGAGGCCGACGCGGCGGCCGGGACGGCGCCCGCCAAGGACCAGGTCGCCTAGCAGGTCGTCAGGAGCCGAGCACGGCGCTGCGGGCCGGGTCCTCCGAGCGCCGGGCCGCCGGCCCGGCCCCGACGAGCGGGACCCGGACCGGCCTCCTCCTCGACGGCCGGACGCACGTCGGTCAAGATCCCCGCTGACCTGCGGATCCTCGGTACCCTCGGGCGGGTGTCGGCTGACCACCCGGTCGTCCTCGGCGTGCTGACGTACGTCGCGGTCGCCGTCGCGCCGACGCTCCTGATCTGGGCCGTCGCGCGCGGCCTCCCCGTCCTGCTCGGGCTGCCCGAGCTGCTGCGCCGGCTGTGCCGCCGCGCCGCCCCGCCGTGCGCCTCCGGGCAGTCCTTCGAGTCGCTGGTGGCCGACCTGCATCGGCTGCGTCGCGAGGTGCGCGGCCGGGAGCCCACGACCCGGGTCCGCCGGGTCGCCCTGCTGGCCGCCTACGACGACGTCCTTCACGATCTCTGCCGGGCGGTCGGCGTCGCGCGCCCGCCGCTCGCCGAGGTCCCCGAGCGGGAGCGGCCCTTCGCGCGCCTGCAGACCGAGGCGGCGATCGAGGAGGCCGGTGTGGTGTTGGACCCGCCGGATCGGGGCACTGCGGCCGCGTGACCGCCGCCCACCGGGCGAGCTGGGTAAAGTCGTCTTTACCGAGCGGGAACCGATCGGGGCCCGCCGACGTTGAACCGTGTATCGCGGCGAGACACGCGACGAGGAGGATCCGGTGCGCACCACCAGCAACCCGGCGTTCCGCAACCTGCCATCGGGGCAGGGCGGCGGCTACGCCACCTTCGACCGCCAGGGCGGCGGCATGTTGGGCGGCGGGGCCGCCTACGCCGACTCCCGGGCCGCGCGTGCCGGGTACGGCCGGGCGGGCGCGGGCGAGCGGCCGCTGACCGTCGACGACGTGGTCGTCAAGACCGCGATCACGGGCGGTGTCGCGCTGGTCGCGGGCATCCTGACGGCATGGTCCGGGCTCTTCGGCCTGGCCCTGCCCGCGATCGTCGTCGGCTTCGTCGTGTCGCTGATCGTGATCTTCAAGCAGAGCACCAACCCGTTCCTGGTGCTGCTCTACTCGGCGTCGATGGGTGTCGCGCTCGGCGCGCTCACCGGGGCGCTCGAGTTCTCCGGCACGAACTTCCAGGGGATCGGCTTCCAGGCGATCGTGGGCACCGCCGGCGTGTTCGTCGGCATGCTGATCGTCTACAAGACCGGCGCCGTGCGCGTCACGCCCAAGTTCACCAAGTGGCTGCTGGGCGCGTCGATCGGCGTCGTGGTCCTGATGCTGGCCAACCTGGTGGTGAGCTTCTTCACCACGGGTGGCCTCGGCCTGCGGGACGGGTCGCCGCTGGCGTACCTGTTCAGCATCGTCTGCATCGGCGTGGCCGCGTTCAGCCTGATGCTGGACTTCGACATGGCCGACCGGGCCGTGAAGGAGGGCGCGCCGGCGAGGTTCTCCTGGTACATCGCGTTCGGCCTGATGACCACGCTGGTCTGGCTGTACGTCGAGATCCTGCGGCTGCTGAGCTACCTGCGGCAGGAATGAGTCGGGCCATCCGGGGCACACCCGGGTGACGGCCGGGGTCCCCCTCCTCCCGGCCAATCGGGCGCCGCGGGCGGGTCTTCACGGACCGGTCCGCGGCGCTCCGGCGTTCTCGGGATTGCCCTCCCCCCTTCCTGACGGGTGCTGTCAGGGATCCGCGGGACGCTCGCCCCATGGCCTCCTGGAAGGACGTCGAGGAGCAGGCCCCCGAGCTGGCCGCCCGGGCCCGCCGGCTCTTCGACGCGCACACGCACAAGACCATCGCCACGCTGCGGGCGGACGGCGCGCCGCGGATCTCCGGCATCGAGGCGCAGTTCGAGGCGGGCGAGCTGGTGTTCGGCTCGATGCCGCACTCGCGCAAGGGCGCGGACCTGCTCCGGGACCCGCGGTTCGCCCTGCACAGCACCTCCGTGGACCCGCCGGAGGGGGCGCCCGAGGACTGGGAGGGCGACGCGAAGATCGCGGGCCGGGCGGTGCCCACCGGGCCGCTGTCCGGCGAGGCCGAGGGCGACGCGTTCCGCGCCGACGTCTCCGAGGTCGTGGTGACGAGGCTGAACGAGGCCGCGGACCGGCTCGTCGTCGAGTTCTGGCGGGAGGGGTCGGGGGTGCGGCGCGTCGAACGCGAGTGAGGGATCAGGCCCCTTCCGAGCGCGGTGCCGTGCGGCCGGCTGCCGCACGACACCGCGCTCACCCCTCGTTCAACCAGGTCCTGAGCTTGGCGAGCGCGCGGTGCTGGGCCACCCGCACCGCGCCGGGCGTCGACCCGACGGCCGCGGCCGTCTCCTCCGCGGACAGCTCGCCGAGCACGCGGAGCACCACGATCTCCCGTTGCAGGGCGGGCAGCCGGTCGATCAGCGCCCTCAGCTCCGTCAGCTGCGAGGAGCCCACAGCGGCGGCCTCGGGGCCGGCCCGCACGTCCGTTGCCTCCGGGAGGTCGGCTGAGGGGTCGGAGCGGTCCCGGGCCGCCGCCCGGTAGGCGTCGGCCACCTTGTTGCGGGCGATCCCGTACGCGAAGGCCATGAACGGGGTGTCCAGCTCCCGGTAGCGGGGCAGGGCCGTGCAGACCGCCAGCACGACCTCCTGGGCGACGTCCTCCGGGGTCGCGAGCCCGGGCGCGCGGTGCCCCAGCCGCCCACGGCAGTAGCGCACCAGCAGCGGGTTCGCCTCGCGCAGCAGGGCGTCCAGCGCGCCGTGGTCGCCGTCCGCGGCGAACCGGGCCAGCTCCGTGAGGTGGGCGTCCAGATCGGCCGGGAACGCCGTCGGCGGAGCGCCGGGGGACCCGGCGCGACGGGCACGGTGCCGGCCCGGGGTCCACGTGTCCGGGCCCTCCTCGCCGCGGGACCCGTCCGCCTCGCCCGCGTGCACGCGCCGTCGGCCTCCTCGATCTGCACTGTGCTCCGCACCGTCCGCGCTGCGGGTCCGCACCCGGGGGGCACGGGACGCGTGGGCCCGCGGCGCCCGGCGGTGGTGGGCGCCGCGGGTGCTCGGGACCGGGCCTTCGGGCCCGGGTGGGGAGCACGCCGACAGGGGCGACGACGGCGTGCCCCTCCGGTCACCGCCCGTGTCGGAACCCAGGAATCTAGTCCGAACGGAGGGCCGCCGTGCTCCGGAGAGGCGCTGTGGGGCCGGCTCGTACAACCTCGTACACACGGACGGGGCCCCGGGCCCGCCGTCCGGCAGGTTTGCCGGACGGCGCACGGGGGTGCCGCGGCGCCCTAAGCTCCCGGCACCCGGGGACGGCCCCCGGGGGCGCGTCGGGGGGAGCCGGGGATGCCGCAGCCGTCCGGCGACCCGGACGCCGTCGTCGACCGGGCCGGGCTCGCCGCGCAGCTGGGCCGCATGAAGGAGGCCACCGGGCTGAGCTTCCGGGCGCTCGCCGGGCGCACCCAGCAGTCGGGTGTCCCGCTGCTGCCCTTCACCACGGTGCGCGACTACGTCCAGGGTCGCTCGCTGCCTTCCGCGATGCGGCTCGACGCCCTCCTCACCGCGTTCGGCGTGCCGGCGGAGGACCCGGTGCGCGAGCGCTGGCGGGCCGCCCTGCGGCGCGCGGCCGCGGCGCCGGTGAAGCCGCCGCCCGGTCTGCGTCCGTATCCCGGGGCCGCACCGGTCGCCGGGCCGCTGCCCGGCCGGGCCGACCTGGTGGCCGAGGTGCTCGAGCGGGTCCGGGCCGTGCGGCCGTCGGGCGGGGTGGTCGTGGTGGCCGGGCCGTCCGGGGCGGGGACGAGCTCGCTGCTCCGGGCGGGGGTGCGCCCGGCGCTCGAGGGCGCGGTCGCGGTGCTCGAACCCGCTTGCGATCCGGCGGGGCTCCGCACCCTCCTCGGCGAGGCGGAGACCGTGCTGGTCGACGACGTCCACCACGGCGTCGCGGCGGCCGGGCTGCGGGACCTGCTCGGCGCGGTGCCGCCGGGCCGCGTCGTGTTGCTCGGGGTCCGCGAGGACGCCCTCGCCGCGCTCGGTGACTCCACGGGGGATCCGGTACGCGTGCCCGGGATGGGCGCGGCGCAGCTGCGCGAGGCCGTCGCCGCGCCCGCCCGCGCCGCCGGTTTCCCGGTGGCGGAGGGGCTGGCCGAGCTGGTGCTCGGCGAGCTCGAGGTCCCGCCCGGGGCCCCGGCGTCGCCACCGGGGGTCCTGCCCCTGCTCGCGCTGGCGTTGGCCGCCGCCTGGGAACGCACCGCCGCGGCGGGCGGCCCGGAGATCACGATCGCGCACTACCGCGCCGCCGGTGGGGTGTACGGCGCGGTGGCTCGCGCGGCCGAGGCGGCGTACGAGGTGCTCCCGCCGGAGCGGCGCGCGCTCGTCCGCCCCCTGCTGCTGCGGCTGGTCCGGGTGCCGGGGACCGCGGGCGTCGCGGACCCGGTCCGCCGGCGCATCCGCCGGTTCGGGCTCACGTACGGGCTCGACGCCGGGGCGGCCGCGGAGGTCGACGCGACCGTCGAGGCGTTGGTCGCCGCCCGGATCCTGGTGGCCGGGGAGGGCACGCTCGAGCTCGCCCACGACGTCGTGCTACGGGCGTGGCCGCGGCTGGCCGGCTGGGTCCGGGAAGACCTCGCGCGGCCCGCCCGCGGGACCGTGACCGACGGGGCGCGGATCTGGCACGACAGCGGCCGCGACGAGGGGACGCTGCTGGGCGGCCGCGTGCTCGCGGAGGCGGAGGCGTTCGCGACCGCGGAGCCCGGTGAGCTCTACCCGCTCGAACGCGAGTTCCTCGCCGCGAGCCGGGCGCGGGAGGCCGCCCGCACCGGTCCGGCCCGGGGGCTGCGGGTGGCCGTCGCGGTGCTCGCCGTGCTGCTGGCGGTCGCGATGGCGGCCACGGCCTATGCGTTCACCCGTGTCCCCGCCGACCGGACCGGGCACGGCGGCCGGTCCGCGGGCGAGGTGGGGGTGGTGGCCGCCGCGGCGGCCGTGGTGGCCGGGCCGGAACCGCGCGTCCCGTCGCCCTGAGCGATCGGGCACGATGACGGCATGCGCTACGCCGAGCACATCTCCGACCTCGTCGGGAACACGCCGCTGGTGAAGCTGGGCGGCATCGCCGCGGGCCTGTCCCCGCTGGTGCTGGCGAAGGTCGAGTACATGAACCCCGGCGGCAGCGTGAAGGACCGCATCGCGCTGAAGATGGTCGACGCGGCCGAGGCCTCCGGCGAGCTGCGCCCGGGCGGCACCATCGTCGAGCCGACCTCCGGCAACACCGGCATCGGCCTGGCCATGATCGCCCAGCGCCGCGGCTACAAGTGCGTGTTCGTGTGCCCGGACAAGGTCGGCGAGGACAAGCGCAACGTGCTCAAGGCCTACGGCGCCGAGGTCGTCGTGTGCCCCACCGCGGTCGACCCCGACCACCCCGACTCGTACTACTCGACGTCGGACCGGCTGGTCCGCGAGATCGAGGGCGCCTGGAAGCCGAACCAGTACGCGAACACGAACAACCCGGCGTCGCACTACGAGGCGACCGGGCCGGAGATCTGGGAGCAGACCGAGGGGCGGATCACGCACTTCGTGGCCGGCATCGGCACCGGCGGCACGATCTCGGGCACCGGCCGGTACCTCAAGGAGGCGTCCGGCGGGCGCGTGCGGATCGTCGGCGCCGACCCCGAGGGCTCGGTCTACTCCGGCGGGACCGGGCGGCCGTACCTGGTCGAGGGCGTCGGCGAGGACTTCTGGCCGACGACCTACGACAAGGAGGTGTGCGACGAGATCGTGGCCGTCTCCGACGCCGACTCCTTCCACATGACCCGCCGGCTCGCCCGCGAGGAGGCGCTGCTGGTCGGCGGCTCGTGCGGGATGGCCGTCGTCGCGGCGCTGCAGGTGGCCGAGAGCGCCCCGCCGGACTCGGTGATCGTCGTCCTGCTGCCCGACGGCGGGCGCGGCTACCTCGGCAAGGTCTTCAACGACACGTGGATGGCCAGCTACGGGTTCCTGCCGCCGAGCGCCGGCGCCACGGTCGGCGACGTGCTGCGGCGCAAGGACGGGACGCTGCCCGATCTCGTCCACGCGCACCCGAACGAGACCGTCGCCGACGCCGTGCACTACCTGCGGGAGTTCCACGTCTCGCAGATGCCGGTGGTCCGCGCCGAGCCGCCGGTGATGGCCGCCGAGGTCGTCGGGTCCGTGGTCGAGCGGGACATCCTCGACCTGCTGTTCACCAACCGCGCCAAGCTCTCCGACCGCCTCGACCAGCACATGTCCGCGCCGCTGCCGACCATCGGCGCGGGCGAGCCGCTGGAGACGGCGATGGGCGCCTTCGCGGCCGCCGACGCCGCCCTCGTGCTGGTCGACGGCAAGCCCGCCGGCGTCGTCACCCGCTCGGACGTCCTGGCCTTCCTGGGGTGACCCTCCGCGACGCGAGGGAAGCGGGCCTGCCTCGCGGCCGCGGGTGGCAGTCGCCACTCGCGCGCCCACGGCTCGCGCAGCAGTCGCAGCTCCGAGTAGGGCAGGGTCACGTCCGGGGAGGCGCTGCACGCTCGTCCGGACGGCGTCGTCCACCTGATGATCAGCGCACACCCGGTCGACGGCCCCCGTCGCGACCGATCAGGTGTTCCCGGATCCGGACCACCAGGTCGACCGCCGCCGCCTTCCCGGGCCGAAAGGGAGTGTGGGCACCGAGCTCTTCGACCTCGTGAGTGGCGAGAGTCGCCACGGCGACCACCGCCACTCACAGGGCCCCCTCAGCCGGCGCGGCTACCGTCTGGCCCATGCGGAGATCCCTGCTCGCGACCGTGCTCGGCGCGGGCGCCGCCGCCGTCGTCCTGCCGGACCGGCTCGGGCTCGACCGGCGGTACCCCTTCACCGCGCTCGGTGCGCTGCGCCCGCACACCACCACGGCGGCGGCCGTCGCCGCAGGTGTGCTGGCCGTGGCCCGGCCCACCCGCCCGGCCGGGCTCGCCGTCGGCGCGGTCGCGCTGGCCGGGGCCGCCGGGCTGGTGCCCCGGGTGGTCCCGCGCCGCCGGCCCGCCGGGACCGCGGACCTGACCGTGCTGGCCGCGAACGTCTGGGACGGCAAGGCCGACGCGGGCGCGCTCGCCGCCCTGATCGCCCGCGAGCGCCCCGACCTGGTGTCGCTGCCGGAGTCCGGGCGCTCGTACCGCGACAAGCTGATGCCGCTGCTCGACGGGCTCGGCTACCGCTCCTGGGTGTCCACCGAACCCGGCAGGCCCGACGGCTGGTCCGTCACCCTGCTCGTCGCCGACCGCATGGGCGACGTGGAGGTCGGCTCCGGCCCCGAGCTGCGACGCCAGCACCTCTGGGCCCGCGGCGGTCGGCTCGGCGCCCGCCGCTTCCACGCCGTGCACCCGCAGGCGCCCATGCGGCGCTGGCAGACCCGCGTCTGGTCCCGGGACATGGACAGCATCGCGCGGTGGAGCGCCGCGCTGCCCGCCCCGATCGTCGCCGGGGACTTCAACGCCACTCTCGACCACGCCCCGCTGCGCCGCGCGCTGACCGGCGTGCGCGACGCCGCCGAGGGCACCGGCCGGGGCCTGACCGGCACCTGGCACACGAGGCTGCCCCGGTGGGCCGGCATCCGGATCGACCACGTCCTCGTCCCGCGCGAGGCCCGCACCACCCGTTACGCGGTGCTCGACCTGCCCGGCTCGGACCATCGGGCGGTCCTGGTGGGGATGCGGCTGCCCGGGGCCGCGTAGCCTCGCCGCCATGCGCGGCTTCTCCACCCGGGCCATCCACGCCGGCCAGGACCCCGACCCGACCACGGGCGCGGTGATCGTGCCGATCCACGCCAGCTCGACCTTCGCCCAGGACGGCGTCGGCGGGTTGCGCGGCGGCTACGAGTACTCCCGCTCCGCCAACCCCACCCGGACCGCGCTGCAGGAGTGTCTCGCCGCGCTGGAGGGCGGGCGCCACGGGTTCGCGTTCGGCTCCGGCATGGGAGCGTCGGACGTCCTGCTGCGGGTGCTCCTGAAGCCGGGCGACCACCTCGTCATCCCGCACGACGCCTACGGCGGCACGTACCGGCTGGTCGACAAGGTCCTCACGCAGTGGGGCGTCGAGTACTCGAGCGTCGACCTCTCCGACGTCGACGCGCTGCGGGCCGCGCTGCGCCCGACCACCAAGGTCGTGTGGTGCGAGACCCCGACGAACCCGCTGCTGGGGATCGCCGACATCGCGGCGCTGGCCGAGGTCACCCGCGGGACGGGCGTGCGGCTGGTCGTCGACAACACCTTCGCCTCGCCCTACCTGCAGCAGCCGCTCGCCCTCGGCGCGGACGTGGTGCTGCACTCCACGACCAAGTACGTCGGCGGCCACTCGGACGTCGTCGGCGGGGCGCTGGTGCTCGACGACGACGAGCTCGCCGAGCAGCTCCGGTTCACCCAGAACTCGGTGGGCTCGGTCCCCGGCCCCTTCGACTCCTGGCTGACGCTGCGCGGCGCCAAGACGCTCGCGGTGCGGATGGAGCGGCACAGCGACAACGCCGAGCGGATCGTCGACGCGCTGGTCGACCACCCCGCCGTCGCGCAGGTCCTCTACCCGGGCCTGCCCGGGCACCCGGGCCACGAGGTCGCCGCGAAGCAGATGCGCCGCTTCGGCGGCATGGTGTCCTTCCTGGTCGCGGGCGGGAGGGAGGCGGCGCTGAAGGTCTGCGCCTCCACCGAGCTGTTCACCCTCGCCGAGTCCCTCGGCGGCGTCGAGTCGCTCATCGAGCACCCCGGGCAGATGACGCACGCCTCGGTGGCGGGTTCGCCGCTGGAGGTGCAGGACTCCCTGGTCCGCCTGTCCGTCGGCATCGAGGACGCCGACGACCTGGTCGAGGACCTGCGCACGGCGCTCGACGCCGCCGCCTCCTAGGACCGCTCAGGAACGCGGCGGGACCGGGGCCGAGGGGGCCACCGGCGTCGGCGCCGCCGGCGCGGCGGGGACGACGAGGTCGTCGGGGGAGAGGCAGCCGCCGACGAGCTCGTACCCGCCGTGCACCGGGACGTAGTGCCCCGGATCGGTGCAGCCCGCCTGCTCCACGGTCACGATCGCGAGGGTGCCGAGCACCGCGGCCGCGAGCAGGGGGACCGCGGCGCGGGCGCCCTTCGGCCCGCCACCCGTCCGGTGACCCACCCCGCCCCGCATCGTGCCTCCCCCGAGAAACCGCCCGTTCGCGAGGCTACCGGGCCCGGTGGCACGATGCGGGGGTGGACGCCGACTCCGGGACGACCGGCCTCCGAACGGCCGACCGAGGTCCCTCGACGGCGGCACCGGTGGGGATCGCGGAGATCGAGGCGGCCCGGGAGCTGCTCGCCGGCGTCACCCGCGCCACGCCGGTCGCGCGGTCCCGTGCGCTCGGTGAGGCCGTGGGCGGACCGGTGTGGTTCAAGTGCGAGAACCTGCAGCGGACCGGTTCGTTCAAGATCCGCGGCGCGTTCACCCGGCTCTCCCGGCTGTCCGACGCGGAGCGGGCCCGCGGCGTCGTCGCCGCCAGCGCGGGCAACCACGCCCAGGGGGTCGCCCTCGCCGCGCAGCTGCTGGGCATCGACGCCACCGTGTTCATGCCCGCGGGCGCCGCGCTGCCCAAGGTCGAGGCCACCCGCGGCTACGGCGCGCACGTCCGCCTCGGCGGGGGCTCGGTCGACGAGGCCCTGGTCGGCGCGCTCGAACACGCCGAGCGCACCGGTGCCGTGCTCATCCACCCCTTCGACCACCCGGACGTGATCGCCGGGCAGGGCACGGTGGGTCTGGAGATCCTCGAGCAGGTGCCGGACGTCGCCACCGTCCTGGTCGCGACGGGCGGGGGCGGCCTGCTCGGCGGGATCGCCGCGGCCGTCAAGGCGCACCGGCCCGAGGTGCGGGTGGTCGGGGTGCAGGCCGCCGGCGCGGCGGCCTGGCCGGGCTCCCTCGCGGCGGGCGAGCCGGTGCCGCTGGGCGCGATGCGGACCATCGCCGACGGCATCGCGGTCGGCCGGCCCGGGGACGTCACCTACCGGCAGGTCGAGGCGCTCGTCGACGAGTTCGTCGTGGTCGGCGAGGACGCGCTCTCCCGCGCCCTGCTGTTCAGCCTGGAGCGGGCCAAGATGCTGGTCGAGCCCGCGGGCGCGGCCCCGGTCGCGGCGCTGCTCGACGACCCCGGCCACTTCCGGCCGCCCGTGGTCGCGGTGCTCTCCGGCGGCAACGTGGACCCGCTGGTCCTGCTGCACGTGATCCAGAACGGCATGGCCGCGACCGCGCGGTACCTGTCCCTGGTCGTGCGGATCGGGGACCGCCCGGGCGCCCTGGCCGCGCTGCTGACCCGGGTGGGCGAGCTCGGCGCCAACGTGATCGACGTCGAGCACGCCCGGATCAGCGCGACCGTCCCGATGGGGGAGGTCGACGTGGCCGTGAGCCTGGAGATGCGCGGCCCGGAGCACTGCCGCGAGCTGGTCGCCGCGCTGCGGGACGCCGGCCACCGCGTGACGGTGACCGGCGTGCCGGACGGGGACCCCCGGCTCGGGCCGTGAGAGGTCGGGCCGTGCGGGCCGGACCGTGCGTGGTCGGGGCCGGACTCAGGCGGTGAACGGCTCGATGTCGACGAGCGTGACCCGCATGCTGCCGCCGTCCGGCAGCGGGTACTCGCGGTCCTCGCCCTTCTTCGCGCCGAGCAGCGCGGCGCCGAGCGGGGAGTTCGGCGAGATCACCTGCAGGTCGCCGTGGCTGCCCTCCTCGCGGGAGCCGAGCAGCACCTTCTCGGTGTCGTCGTCGTCGGAGTACTTGATGGTGAGGACGGTGCCGGGCGCGGCCTCCTCGGCGCTGGTCGGCGACGTGCCGACCTGGGCGGTGCGCAGCAGCTCCTGGAGCTGGCGGATGCGCGCCTCCTGCTGGCCCTGCTCCTCGCGCGCGGCGTGGTAGCCGCCGTTCTCCTTGAGGTCGCCCTCCTCGCGGCGGGCGTTGATCTCGGCGGCGATGACGGGACGGTTCGCGATCAGCTCGTCGAGCTCCGTCTTGAGCCGGTCGAAGGCATCCTGGGTGAGCCAGGTCACCTGAGTCTCCGTCACGGTCATCACTCCTCCAGCGAACCGGGCACCGCACCGCGCGGGCCGGGCGCCCGGCATGTCACGCGGGCACGATCGGGGCCGTCCACCTACAGGCCCCGAGTAAGGAAAAACACGACCCGCCTGCGGGCCGTGTGGGAATCACCCTAGCACGGGACCGAACGCTGGGCGCGGTCCTTCGGCGAACGGTCGGGCGTCCGAGGAAGTTCCCGGGGCATCGTTTGTGCTGGTGGGGGGGTTCGGGGAAGAGTCGCGGGGGCTCCGGCGTTGACCTCCCGCGAAGAGAACGTCGGTGGCGCATGCCAGGATCGGCCTCGACCGGCCGAGGCGGCGCCCCGGCCCAGCGAGGCACCCGCCCGCCACCGCGGGCGCGAGGACACGGAAGGACCCCGGTCACCCATGACGTCCGAACGCGAGCCGTTGCGGCTGATGACCGTCCACGCCCACCCGGACGACGAGTCGAGCAAGGGCGCCGCCACCACGGCCCGCTACGTCGACGAGGGCCACGAGGTCATGGTCGTCACGTGCACCGGCGGCGAGGCGGGCAGCATCCTCAACCCCGCGATGGACCGGCCGGACGTCCTGGAGAACATGTCCGCCATCCGGAAGCAGGAGATGGCCCGGGCGGCGGAGATCCTCGGCGTGCGGCACCACTGGCTCGGCTTCGTCGACTCCGGGCTGCCCGAGGGCGACCCCAAGCCGCCGCTGCCGGAGGGCTGCTTCGCGCTGGTCCCGCTGGAGGAGTCCACCGAGGCCCTCGTCCGCGTGATCCGCGAGTTCCGCCCCCACGTGCTCGTCACCTACGACGAGAACGGCGGCTACCCGCACCCGGACCACATCCGCACGCACGAGGTGTCGATCGCGGCGTTCGAGGCGGCCGGGGACCCGGAGCGGTTCCCCGGGGCCGGCGCGCCGTGGCAGGTGCTCAAGCTCTACTACTCGCACGGCTTCTCCAAGAAGCGGATCCTCGCGTTCGACGAGGGGCTGAAGGCCCGCGGCCTGGAGTCCCCGTACGGCGAGTGGATCGCCAACTGGAAGGACCGGCCGGACCCGGGCGAGCGCGTCACCACGCGGGTGGAGTGCGCGGACTGGTTCGAGCGCCGGGACGACGCGCTGCGCGCCCACGCGACCCAGATCGACCCGACCAGCCGGTGGTTCTTCACCCCGCTGGAGCTGCAGCGCGAGATCTGGCCGTGGGAGGAGTACGAGCTGGTCCGGTCGCTGGTGCCCAGCCCCACCCCGGAGGACGACCTCTTCGCGGGCCTGCGCGAGCCCGCGCTGCGGGCGGGCTGAGCGGGAGGTCCGCACCGGCGCCGTACGCGGGGCGACCGGTCCCGCGTAGCCTGGACCTCCGAGGACCTGACCTGACCTGCGACGGGAGTGACGAGACGTGCTGGTCGTGCTGGGCGGCGTGCCCGCTGTGTCTCCGGCGGCGACGGTCGCCACCGTCCTGGCGCAGAACCCGGAGCCCCCGGCGGACAAGGGCGAGGAGTTCGGCAAGGCCTCGCCGGTCGCGCTCGTGGTCATCCTGTGCCTGGCCGTCGCCACGATCGCGCTGATCGTGTCGATGAGCCGGCGGATCCGGCGGCTGCCGCGGACGTTCGACGAGGACACCGAGGCGGGGCCCGCCGAGGAGGCCCGCGAGGAGAACGGCACGCCCGCCGGGGAGCGCCCCGAGCAGCGGTGAGCCGAGGCGTGTCCGTCCGGGCGGCGGGCCGCTGCGGCCGGTGACAGGGTGGGCGCATGTCCAACCGGCTCGCCGAGGCGACCAGCCCGTACCTGCTCCAGCACGCGGACAACCCCATCGACTGGTGGGAGTGGTCCGACGAGGCGTTCGCGGAGGCGCAGCGCCGGGACCTCCCGGTGCTGCTGTCCGTGGGCTACGCCGCCTGTCACTGGTGCCACGTCATGGCGCACGAGTCCTTCTCCGACCCGGAGACGGCCGCGCAGGTCAACCGCGACTTCGTGGCGATCAAGGTCGACCGGGAGGAGCGACCGGACATCGACGCGGTCTACATGGCGGCGACCCAGGCCATGACCGGCCAGGGCGGCTGGCCGATGACCTGCTTCCTCACCCCGGTCGGCGAGCCCTTCCACTGCGGCATCTACTACCCGCCGACGCCCCGGCACGGCATGCCCTCGTTCCGGCAGCTGCTCGACGCCGTCACGCAGGCGTGGACCCAGGACGGCGCGCGGGTGCGCGGCGCGGCCGGGGAGATCGCCGCCCGGCTGGCCGACGCCGCGCACGTCGCACCGCCTCCGGTGGCGGTCGACCCGGACGTGCTCGACGCCGCCGTGGCCGGCCTCGTCGGGGACTTCGACGCCGAGCGCGGCGGGTTCGGCGGCGCCCCGAAGTTCCCGCCCTCGATGACGCTGGAGTTCCTGCTGCGCCACCACGAGCGCACCGGGTCGGCCGACGCCCTGCGGATGGTCGAGCGGACCTGCGGGGCGATGGCCCGCGGCGGGATGTACGACCAGCTCGCCGGCGGCTTCGCCCGGTACAGCGTCGACGCCGCCTGGGTGGTGCCGCACTTCGAGAAGATGCTCTACGACAACGCCCTGCTCCTGCGTGTGTACGCGCACTGGGCCCGCCGCACCGGCTCGCCGCTGGCGACCCGCGTGGCCACCGAGACCGCCGGGTTCCTGCTGCACGACCTGCGGACCCCGGAGGGCGGCTTCGCCTCCGCGCTCGACGCCGACACCGACGGCGTCGAGGGGCTGACCTACTCCTGGACGCCCGGCCAGCTCGCCGAGGTGCTCGACCCGGAGGACGCGACCTGGGCGGCGCAGCTGTTCGAGGTCACCGAGGCGGGCACCTTCGAGCACGGGGCGTCGACGCTGCAGCTGCTGCGCGACCCGGACGACCCGGAGCGCTGGGAGCGCGTGCGCGCGGTGCTGTACGCCGCCCGGTCGGCGCGGCCGCAGCCCGCCCGGGACGACAAGGTCGTCACCGCGTGGAACGGCCTGGCGGTGCAGGCGCTCGCCGAGGCCGGCGCGGCGCTCGGCCGGCTGGACTGGGTCGCCGCCGCGGGGGAGGCGGCCGACCTGCTGCTGCGCCTGCACGTGGTCGACGGCCGGCTCCGCCGGTCCTCGCGCGACGGCGTGGTGGGCTCGGCCATGGGCGTCCTCGACGACCACGCCTCCCTCGCCGAGGGGCTGCTCGCCCTGCACCAGGCCACCGGCGACCCGGCCCGGCTCGCGGCGGCCGTCGAGATCCTGGACCTGGCCGTCGCGCACTTCCGCGGCGAGGGCCCCGGCGCCTGGTACGACACCGCCGACGACGCCGAGGAGCTCCTGCACCGGCCGCGCGAGATCACCGACAACGCCACCCCGTCCGGCGGCTCGGCCCTGGCGAACGCGCTGCTCACCGCGTCGGTGCTGGTCGACGAGGAGCGCTCCGGCCGGTACCGGGAGCCGGCCGAGGAGTCCGTGCACGCCGTCGGCGGGTTGTTCGCCCGGCACGCCCGCTTCGCCGGGCACTGGCTCACCGCGGCGGAGGCGCTGACCTCCGGCCCGCCCCAGGTCGCGCTGGTCGGGCCTGTCGGCGATCCGGACCGCGAGGCGCTGCTCGCCCGGGCCCGGGCGCTGGTGCCCGGGGGCGGCGTCGTCGTCCCGGGGGACCCGGACGCGCCCGGGGTTCCGCTGCTGGCCGACCGCCCGCTCGTCGCCGACCGGCCCGCCGCGTACGTCTGCCGCGGGTTCGTGTGCGACCGGCCGGTCACCACGCCCGAGGAGCTGGCCGCCCTGCTCTGAGTTCCCGTCCGCCCTCGGAGAACGGTCCGACGCGCCTTGTGTAGCGGTGTAATCTCGTAAGCATCGCAGCGGGAGGTGCGGGATGACAGGACGGATGCACAAGGGCTGGCACGGCGGTGGGCGCGGGCAGGGCCGCGGGCCGCGGGGCGGGTGGCAGCAGGCGGACCTGCCGGACACCGGCGACGCCGCGGCGTGGCTGCGGGGCCGGCTGCCCGACGGCTGGTTCGTCGGCGCGCCGGACGTCACCATCGACCGGGAGGAGATCGTGATCGTCGGCGAGCTGGCGCCGGTCGAGGGCGACTTCCCCGACACGGACGCCGGGCGGGCCGAGAAGGCGGCCGCGGCGGCGGGGCGCATCGCGCGCTTCCGCGAGGAGACGCGCGAGGAGCGGATCGACATCGCCCGCCAGGCCGAGCACCGCTACCAGCGCAAGGTGGCGTGGGGCGCTCGGATCGGCGAGGTCGAGGAGCTGTTCACCACCGCGTCCGTCCCGGTGATGACGCGGCTGCGCCAGCCGGAGCGCATGGTGCTGGACACCCTGGTCGACTCCGGGGTGGCCCGCTCGCGGTCCGACGCGCTGGCCTGGGCCGTGCGCCTGGTGGGCCGCAACGCCGACACGTGGCTCGCCGACCTGCGCGAGGCCATGGCCAAGGTCGACGAGCTGCGCACCCGCGGCCCCGAGTGAGAGCCCTGCGGAAGGCTCTTCCGGGGCCCCTCTGACGGCGTCATGGAGCCATGACGCCGATTCCGACCGGCTCCGACAGCGTCAGGGCTCCCTGGTGCGGTGGTGAGGGCGGCTGCTCACGAGCCGAAGAGCGCGAACCAGATCGCGATCTGGTGGCAGATCGCGGCCAGCACCGTGGCCGCGTGGAAGAACTCGTGGTAGCCGAAGGTCTTCGGCCACGGGTTGGGCCAGTGCACCGCGTAGAAGATCGCTCCGGCGGTGTAGAGCGCGCCGCCGACCAGCAGCAGGACCAGGGCGGCCACGCCGGCGTTGTGCAGCAGGTCCGGCAGCACGAACACCGCGACCCAGCCGAGCGCGAGGTAGATCGGCACGGCGAGCCACTTGGGCGCGTGCGGCCAGCACGTCTTCAGGATGACGCCCGCCAGCGCGCCACCCCACACCACGCCCAGCACGATCCGGGCGGTGCCGGGGTCCATCGCCAGCATCGCGACGGGCGTGTACGTGCCCGCGATGAACACGAAGATCATCGAATGGTCGAGCCGCCGCATGACGAGGCGGCTGCGCGGCGTGCTCCAGGTCCGGCGGTGGTACAGCGCGCTCACCCCGAACAGGCCGAGGATCGTCACGCTGTAGACCGAGGTCGCCAGCGCGGCGGCGGCGCCGACCAGCGACGCGGAGACGGCGATCAGGGTGGCGCACGCCGCCACCGAGGCCACGAACGACCAGAAGTGGAGCCAGCCACGCATCCGCGGCTTGACGAAGGGAAGGTCCGACGGCGGCTGGACGGTCCCGGCGGTCACCCGCCCGAGGGTACGCGATCTCCCTGCGCGGCCGGGTTGCCGGCCGGTGGCCCGTCGGTGAAGAGGCTCCGGACCCGGGCCTTCGCGCACAGGTGGTCCGCGCCCGCGGCGTAGGCTCCGCCCCGTGGGTGTCCGTGACCTCCTCTATTCGACCTACGAGGCGAGGCTCGCCCGGCATCTGGTCGGCGCGGAGCGTCCCCGCCATGTCGCGCTGATCCTCGACGGCAACCGGCGATGGGCCCGCGACGCCGGGCTCGAGGACGTCAACGACGGCCACCGGGTCGGCGCGGCGAAGATCTCCGACCTGCTCGGCTGGTGCGCCGACGCCGGGGTCGAGGTCGTGACCCTGTTCCTGCTGTCCACGGACAACCTGTCCCGCCCGGCCGACGAGCTCGAGCCGCTGCTGGAGATCATCGCCGACGTCGTCGACGAGCTCAGCGGCCCGTCCGCCCCGTGGCGGCTGCGCGTCGTCGGGGCGCTGGAGCTCCTCCCCGAGTGGATCGCGCAGCGGCTCACCGCGGCCGCCGCCCGCACGACGGACCGCCCGGGCCTGCAGCTCAACGTCGCGGTCGGGTACGGGGGCCGGCAGGAGATCGCCGACGCCGTGCGCAAGCTGCTGCTGCAGTACGCCGAGTCCGGGTCCTCGATCGAGGAGCTGGCCGAGGTGCTCGACGTCGACCACATCGCCGCGCACCTCTACACCTCCGGCCAGCCCGATCCCGACCTCGTGATCCGCACCTCGGGGGAGCAGCGGCTCTCCGGTTTTCTGCTCTGGCAGAGCGCGCACTCCGAGTTCCATTTCTGCGAGGCCTACTGGCCCGAGTTCCGTCGGGTCGACTTCCTCCGGGCGTTGCGCGACTACGCGGCCCGGCACCGTCGATTCGGCGGCTGACCCGCGCCCACCCCGAGAACGCGGAACGGCGCCGGCCCCGAAGGGCCGACGCCGTTCTGCGTCGGGAAACGAATCTCAGTCGTCGACCGAGTCGCCGGCGGCCGACTCGATGCCGCAGGTGCGGTCGGTGTCGGTGTGCACCGAGCTGTTCGCCTTGGCGTTGCCGAACAGGCCGAGCGCGCCGGTGGCGGAGCCGACGATGTCCTTGACGTTGGCCTGGCCGGCCAGCACGCCGGCGTTCACCGGAACGTCGTTGTTGCAGGCCTGGACCGGCACGTTGGCGTTGTTGCCGGAGACGTTGATCAGACCCTTGCCGGACTTGTCGATGCCGGTCTCGTGCGACTCGTGGGCGAACGCGAGCGGGCTGACGGCGACGACGGACGCGGCCGAGGCGGCGGCGACCAGGGCGACCTTCTTCAGCATTCTTCTTCTCCTGTGTGTGTACGGGCCCGGGGAAGGCCCGGACTGTCGAGTCGGTGTCCGACCGGGGAGCCCGCACCGACTGCGGATCACGCTATCGGAGCAATCCGGGAATGGCGAAATCCGTACCACGATCGTGTTGGATCACGATTCGGGACAAGGTTACTCACTCGATCGGTTGAGTTCTGGCTCACCACTGCGAAAAGGCTCGGAAAAGACGGGACGCCGACCCGCGAAAGGCGGGCCGGCGTCCGGTCGTGGAGCCGGTGAGGTCAGTCGACCGAGTCGCCGGCGGCGGACTCGATGCCGCAGGTGCGGTCGGAGTCGGTGTGCACCGAGCTGTTGGCCTCGGCCTTGCCCAGGATGCCCAGCGCGCCGGTGGCGACGCCGGTGATGTCCTTGAGGTTGGCCTGGCCGACCAGCAGCCCGGCGTTCACGGGAACGTCGTTGTTGCAGGCCTGGATCGGCACGTTGGCGTTGTTGCCGGAGACGTTGATCAGGCCCTTGCCCGACTTGTCGATGCCGGTCTCGTGCGAGTCGCTCGCGAACGCGAGCGGGCTGACGGCGACGACGGACGCGGCCGAGGCGGCGGCGACCAGGGCGACCTTCTTCAGCATGTTCTCTCCTGTGTGTGTACGGGTCGGGGCCCGAACTGTCGAGTCGGTGTCCGACGGGGAGCCCACACCGACTGGGAGCGACGCTATCCGGCGCCTTCGCGATATGCGAATTGCTTACCACGATCGTGTCGGATCGCGTTTCTCCGTGGAGTTACTCCCTCGATCGGATGATTCCGGAATGTCGTTCCCGAGTGGCCCGCAAAAGCCAGGACGCCGGCCCGGGAACCGGGCCGGCGTCCTGTGGGACGAAGCTGGTGAGGTCAGTCCACCGAGTCGCCGGCGGCGGACGCGATGCCGCAGGCACGGTCGGAGTCCGTGTGGACGTGGCTGTCGGCCTTGGCGTTGCCGAGCAGGCCCAGGGCGCCGGTCAGCGCGCCGGTGATGTCCTTGGCGTTGCCCTGGATGGCGCCGACGCCGGCGTTCACCGGGACGTCGTTGTTGCACACCTGGATCGGGACGTTCACGTTGTTGCCCGACACGTTCAGCAGGCCCTTGCCCGACTTGTCGATGCCGGTGACCGAGGAGCCGTGGTGGCCCTTGTCGCCCTTGTCGTGGTCGTGGCCCTTGTCACCGGCGAAGGCGAGCGGGCTGACCGCGACGAGGGAGGCGGCGACGCCGGTCGCGACGATTCCAGCCTTCTTCAGCACAGTTTCTCTCCTGTAAGTCTGCGGAACCGGCGAGCCGGCACCTTTCGAGTCAGCGTCCGACCGGGGAGCCCGCGCCGACTGCGTCGAAAGCTATCCGCCGTCGTACGTGGACAACAAATCCCGTTCCACCATCGTGTGATGCGCGAACCGTGCGTTTGGTTATTCCCTGGATCGGTGGAATTCGGCGCCGCCGTGGAGGCGCTTCCCGCGCGATTCCGCGGACGTTCGGTAGCCGGCCCACTCGTTCGGGAAGGAGGGCGTCACGATCGTGGACGGGGCGCCGGGCGGCCGTGCGGCGGGTAGCGTCCCGCTGATGCGGAGGGTGCCGTGAAGGCGAGCGGGCTGGCACGCGACGTGGCGCTGCTGGCGCTGCGGCTGGACCGCCTCGCGCCCGGGACCGTGGAGGCCTTCGACGGCGACCCCGCACTCCGCCGGCACGTCCGCTCGGGGCGTGCCCCGGTGCCGTCCGACCTGGCCTCCGAGGCCGAGCGGCTGCGGCGGGCGGTCCCGTACCTGGGCCTGCCGCCGGTGCGGAAGACCTTCCTCGACGGCGAGCTGCTGGCCCTCGAGCGGACCGCCCGGACCGCCGCGGGGGAGCGGGTGCCCCTGCGGGCGGAGATCCGCGAGACCTACGGCGTCGACGTCGGGCCCGGCGACCCGGACCGGTACCGGGAGGCGCACCGGGCCGTCGACGCCCTGCTGCGCGGACCCGGCTCGCTCGCCGACCGGCTCGCCGCACACCGGGGACGGGACGAGCTGCCCGCCGACCGGCGGCCGGCCGCGATCCGCGCGCTCGTCGCCGCGCTGCGCGCACGCACCGCCGCGGTGCTCGGGTTGCCACCGGGTGAGGAGGTCGAGGTCGAGCTCGTGGAGGGCCGGCCGTGGAGCGGGTTCACCCGCCACCTCGGGGGGAGCCGCTCGCTCGCCCGGTTCAGCGCGGACGCCCCGCAGCGCGCGGGGCAGCTCGTCCGCCTCGTCGCGCACGAGACCTACCCGGGCCACCACGTCGAGCACCTCCGGCGGGCGGCCGCGGCCCGCACCGACCCCGAGCGGTCGCTGAGCCTGACCCGCAGCCCCCGCGCGCTCGTCGTCGAGGGGGTGGCGGACCTCGGGCTCGACGCCGTCGTCGGGCCCGGATGGGGCGCCTGGGCGGCCGAGGTGCTGGCCGAGGTGGGCGTGGTCACGGACGGTGAGCTGGCCGAGGCGCTGGACGAGGCGATGCTGCCGCTGCAGCAGGTCCGGCTCGACGCGGCGCTCCTCGTCGACCGGGCGGGCGAGGCGGCGGCCCGTGACCACCTGCGGCGCTGGCTGCTGCTCGACGGAGCCCGCGCGGACCGGGTCCTGCGCTTCCTCACCGACCCGCACTGGCGTGCGTACACGGCCACCTACGTCGTCGGCTATCCCCTGCTGCGGACCTGGTGGGCGGGCGACGAGGCGCGGTTCCGCCGGGCCCTGGACGAGCCCGTCACGCCCGCCGTGTTGATCTCGCCGACGGCCGGCCGCTGGTCCGGACGGCGGGCGGCCGACCGGGGAGCGACCACGACGGACGGTGTCGATCATGCGATGAGTGGTCGGCCGTTCTGTTAATTCTCGGGTTCGGTCACGGCTGCGACACGATCTCACCCTTGACCGCATCAGGGTGACCGCTAGTAGCGTCAGCGGTGGCGGTGCGTTCCGATCGCACCGCTCGGGGAGGCCCTGGACGTGGTGTTGCAAAGCACCCGAGAGGGCCGGCACCCGGCCCTTGCGGGCGTGCCGGCGGCGTCGCTGACGCGGCTGTCGCGACCGCACCGGGGTCGGCCGGCCCACCGGAACTGTGGGCGTGGTGCCGCGCCCGCGAGGGAGCACCCGTGACCGAACGTCGTACGGCCCCGGTTCAGGAGAGCGGCTCCGACGTCCCCGCGGACGTCACGCCCCGCTGCTACGTGCTCGACACCTCGGTCCTCCTCTCCGACCCGTGGTCGCTGACCCGGTTCGACGAGCACCAGGTCGTCCTCCCGCTCGTGGTCATCTCCGAACTCGAGGGCAAGCGGCACCACCCGGAACTCGGGTGGTTCGCACGGGCGGCCTTGCGGCAGCTCGACGACATGCGGATCAAGCACGGCCGGCTCGACGCGCCCGTCCCGATCGGGGACGCCGGCGGCACGCTCCACGTCGAGCTGAACCACAGCGACCAGTCGGTGCTGCCGAGCGGCTTCCGCACGGACAGCAACGACAGCCGGATCCTCGCCTGCGCGCTCAACCTCCAGGCCGAGTACGGGGCCGGGCGGCGGGTCGTGCTGGTCACCAAGGACATGCCGCTGCGGGTCAAGGCCGCGGCCGTCGGGCTTCCCGCCGACGAGTACCACGGGCAGGACGTCGTCCCCTCCGGCTGGACCGGGATGGCGGACATCGAGGTCGCCCCGGAGGAGGTCGACACGCTCTTCCGCGAGGGCCTGCTGGACCACCCCGAGGCGGCCGAGCTGCCCTGCCACACCGGCATCCGGTTGCTCGGCGGCACCTCGTCGGCGTTGGGCCGGGTCACGGCCGACAAGCGGGTCAAGCTGGTCCGCGGCGACCGCGAGGCCTTCGGGCTGCACGGGCGCTCCGCGGAGCAGCGCGTCGCGCTCGACCTCCTGCTCGACCCGGAGGTCGGCATCGTCTCCCTCGGCGGCCGCGCCGGCACCGGCAAGTCGGCACTGGCGCTGCTCGCCGGCCTCGAGGCCGTCATGGAGCGCCAGCAGCACCGCAAGATCGTGGTGTTCCGCCCGCTCTACGCCGTCGGCGGACAGGAGCTCGGGTACCTGCCCGGCAGCGAGGCGGAGAAGATGGGCCCCTGGGCCCAGGCCGTCTTCGACACCCTCGGCGCGCTGGTCAGCCAGAACGTGCTCGACGAGGTGATCGCCCGGGGGATGCTGGAGGTCCTGCCGCTCACCCACATCCGTGGGCGGTCGCTGCACGACACCTTCGTGATCGTCGACGAGGCGCAGTCGCTGGAGCGCAACGTGCTCCTCACCGTGCTCTCCCGGCTCGGCACCGCCTCGCGGGTGGTCCTGACCCACGACGTCGCCCAGCGCGACAACCTGCGGGTCGGCCGGCACGACGGCATCGCCGCGGTGATCGAGAAGCTCAAGGGCCATCCCCTCTTCGCCCACGTCACCCTCACCCGCTCCGAGCGCAGCCCCATCGCCGCTCTCGTGACCGAGATGCTGGAGGGCCCCGGCAACTGACCGGCACCGCGTGACACCGACGGCGCCGCACCCTCCGGGTGCGGCGCCGTCCGCGTGTCGGCGGCGCCGCGGTCACGGGTGGTCGATGCCGAGCGCGCCCAGGTTGTCCTCGGCCGGGTGCACGGCGCCGGCCGGGCCCCCGGCGAACGCGGTGAGCAGCCGCGTCGTGATCGCCGCGACCACCGGGGCGCTCCGCCCGCCGCGGCAGCCCGGGTCGAGACCGCAGATCCAGTACTGGGTACCGGCCGAGAACACCCCGGCACCGCTGGGTACGGAGTACCAGGTCGCGTCGGCGAAGTCCGGCCGGCCGCGGCAGGTCAGCGGTGAGTGGAACAGCACCTCGATCGGCCGGGGCGTGGGCACCCGCAGGTCGACGCGCTCGTACTCGTCGCCGACGAGACCGGGGAGCCGGTCCCCGTTCCGCACCAGCCCGGAGAGCAGCCAGTTCCGGTCGTCCGCGACGACGAGGTCGGCCTGGGCGGGGTTGCACTGGTAGAAGTTGCCGAGCAGCACGCTCTCCGGGCGCGGGTCCGGCGGGTCGCGCCACTGCTGCGTCGCCTCGAGCGGATCGGTGCGGCTCGCCGGGTCCTCGGTGAAGGACTTGTAGTCGACCTCCGTCCGGTCCGGGCCCAGGGCCGTGTCCTCGAACCGGATGTGCCGGTAGATCTCGTTGCCGCCGAGGAAGGCGAGGTTCACGCCCCGGTCGCGGGCGGCGGTCGCCGCCGCCCGCATCGCCGTGGACCAGTACTCGTCGTGGCCGAGGGTGATCACGGCGCGGGCGCCGTCCAGGAGATGCGGATCGGCGTGCAGGTCGACGTCCGTGGCGTAGCCGAGCGGGAGCCCGGAGTGCTCGGCGAACTCGACGAACGGCAGCTCGAAGATCAGGAAGTCGCCGGCGCCCTGCATGTCCTTCGCCTGGTAGGGCCGGTCGAAGGAGACGGCGCGGGAGCGGTCGGCGAACCGACCGCTGCGGGCGGCGTACAGGCTGTAGCCGCCCCACCGGTTGTAGGCCTGCCAGGTGGTCACCGCGTTGACCACGACGAGGCGGCCCGTGTTGTCCGGCGTGGCGAGGGTCAGCGGGACGAACTGCCGGGCGCCGCCCTCCGCGTCGAGCCGGAGGAGGTAGTCGCCCGGCGGCCAGCCCGCGGTGTCGAGGGTGAGCGAGGGACTCCAGGGCGCCACCACCGTGTTCCGCGGCGCCTGCACCACAGGGTCGGCCTGTCGCCGTCCGGGCTGGGGCGGCGAGACCCAGACCCGCGCCGCGCCGGTGGGCGGATAGTCGCCCATCCGGAAGGCGGTGACCGTGAAGTGCGCGGCCGTGGTCGAGACGAACAGGTGCACGGGTTCGCCGGGACGGACGGAGGTGCGGTCCGCGAAGCCCTCGACGGCGTGCTCGGGCCCGGGGTCCGTGATCCGCCAGTCGGCACCGGGCACCGCCCCGGGCGGCAGTGCCGAGAGGGCGGGTGCCGACGTCGACGGCGGGCCGGACGACGGCGGTGCCGGCGCGGACCCACCGCCGCCGGCGGTGCAGGCGGCGATCAGCGCGAGCACCGCGGCGAGGGCCAGGAGGACGGGCGACGATCGCCCGAGCCGGCGTGCGCGCACCGCGTCCCCCTCACCCGGCCGACCACACCAGCGCGGGGCCGCACGGCAGACGCTAGGGCCCGGGCAGGGGCACGCCTAGGGCACGTCGGCCCGGGTGCGACCGGTACTCGTCACAGGCCGTGGGGGGTGCCCTCCGTGAAGCCGGCGGACGTCTGGATGCCGACGACGGCGCGTTCGTGGAGCTCGGCGAGGGAGCGGGCGCCGGCGTAGGTGCAGGCCGAGCGGACGCCGGAGCAGATGCCGTCGAGCACGTCCTCGACGCCGGGGCGGGCCGGGTCGAGCAGCTGCCGCGAGCTGGAGATGCCCTCCTCGAACAGGCCCTTGCGCGCCCGGTCGAAGTCGCCGTCGCCGCGGGTCCGCGCGCTCACCGCGCGCTTCGACGCCATGCCGAAGGACTCCTTGTACGGGCGTCCGTTCTCGTCGCGCTGCAGGTCACCGGGGGACTCGTAGGTGCCGGCGAGCCAGGAGCCGATCATCACGGACGCGGCGCCGGCGGCGAGGGCCAGCGCGACGTCCCGCGGGAAGCGCACCCCGCCGTCCGCCCAGATCGCCACGCCGTGCTCGCGACCGGCCGCGGCGCACTCGAGCACCGAGGAGAACTGCGGGCGCCCGACGCCGGTCATCATCCGCGTGGTGCACATGGCACCCGGCCCGACCCCGACCTTGATCACGTCCGCGCCGGCCTCGGCCAGGTCGTGCACGCCCTCGGCGGTGACGACGTTGCCCGCGGCGATCGGGACCGACAGCCCGGAGTCGCGGACCACGGCCCGGACCGCCTTCAACGCGTCGATCATCTTGTCCTGGTGCCCGTGCGCGGTGTCGACGACGAGGACGTCCACCCCGGCCTCGAGCAGCGCCTTGGCCTTGGTGGGCACGTCGCCGTTGATGCCGATCGCCGCCGCGGTGCGCAGCCGGCCGTGGCGGTCGAGGGCGGGTGTGTAGATCCCGGCCCGGATCGCGCCGAGCGCGGTGAGCAGACCGGCGAGGCGGCCGTCGTCGTCGAGGCCGAGCGCGACGCCGCGGCCGCCGAGCGCGTCGAAGATCTCCCGGGGCGGCGTGCCGAGCGGGAGCATGACGGGCGAGCCGTCGAGGACGTCGGCGAGCCGGGTGAAGCGGTCGACCCCCGTGCACGCGGCCTCGTCGACGGTGCCGACCGGCCGCCCGCCGTCGTCGACCACGACGACGGTGCCGTGCGCCCGCTTCGGGAGCAGGTTCAGCGCGTCGGCCACCGCGTCGCCGGTGCGCAGCACGAGCGGGGTGTCCCACACGGGGTGCCGCGACTTGATCCACGCGACGATCTCGCCGACCGCCTCGGGCGCGACGTCCTGCGGCAGGACGGTCAGGGCCCCGCGCCGGGCCAGCGTCTCGGCCATCCGGCGGCCCGCGACCGCGGTCATGTTGGCCGCGACGACCGGCACCGTGGCGCCCGTGCCGTCCGCGGTGGTCAGGTCGACGTCGAAGCGGGAGGCGACGGAGGACCGCCCGGGGACGAGGAAGACGTCGTCGTAGGTGAGGTCCGAGGTGGGCCGGTGCCCGTCGAGGAAGCGCACGGAGAGCCAAGGATAGCGGGCAGACGCGCCGCGCGCCGCCGGAGCAGGCGGGAGAGTGACCCATCCCCGCGAGTCGGCACTCTCGGGACACCGAACCACACATCTCGGCAGTCCCGAACCGTGCGACTCGAGTCTCCCGGGGGTGCCGACGCGCAGGACCTACAGCAGCGCGCGGACCGCCTCGATCGTGTCCGCCTCGGCGGGGCTCTTGTCGGGGCGGTAGCAGAGGACCCGGGCGAAGCGGAGGGCGACGCCGCCGGGGTAGCGGATGCTGCGCTGGGCGCCGTCGAGGGCGATCTCGACGACGAGCTCGGGCCGCATCTCGACCACGTGCCCGTCGTCGTGCACCGCGTGGCCCGGGAACTCCGTGGTCTGCCAGGCGAGCAGCTCGTCCGTCATGCCCTTGAAGGTCTTGCCGACCATGATCGGCGGGCCGCCGTCCGGGTCGCGGGCGCCGAGGTGGATGTTCGAGAGCGTGCCGGTGCGCCGGCCGTACCCCCACTCCGCGCCGAGCACCACGAGGTCGAGCGTGTGCACCGGCTTGACCTTCTGCCAGCTCTTCCCGCGCCGCCCGGCCGCGTACGGGGCGTCGAGCGCCTTGACGACGACGCCCTCGTGCCCGGCCGACAGCGCGCCGTCGAGCACGTCCGCGGCCTGCTCCGGCGTCGGCCTGCGGATCCCCGGCATCCGCAGCGGCTCCTGCGCCGGGTCGGCGAGCAGGCCGGAGAGCGCGTCGAGCCGGGTGCCGAGCGGCTCGTCGAGCAGGTCACGCCCGTCGAGGTGGAGCAGGTCGAAGAAGAACGGGCTGAGGAGGACCTCCTCCGATCCCTCCGAACCGAACCGGGACATGGTGTCCTGGAACTTGCGGGGGCGGCCGTCGTCGTCGAGCGCGAGGGTCTCGCCGTCGAGCACCGCCGAGGTGCACGGCAGCTCCCGGACCCGGGCGACCAGCTCCGGCACCCCCTCGGTGACCTCGCGCAGGGTCCGGGTCCACACCCGGACCTCGTGGCCGCAGCGGTGCACCTGGATGCGCGCGCCGTCGAGCTTGTACTCGACGGTGACCTCCGCGCCGAGGGACTCGAGCGCGGCGTCGAGCGAGGACCCGGGGCTGGCGAGCATGGGCCGCACCGGCCGCCCGACCTCCAGCCGCACCGCCTCCAGCCCCGCGGCGCCCTCGGACAGGGCCAGCGCGGCGGTCTCCGGGAGCCGGCCGGACAGCATGAACGCCCGCCGCACGACCGGCGCGGGGACCTCGGCGGCCGCGGCGATCGCGTCGAGCATCACGCCCTCCAGCGCCCCCTGCCGCAGCTCGCCGGTGAGCAGCCGGACGAGGAAGGCCTGCTCCGCCTCGGTCGCGGCGCCGAAGAGCGATTCCAGCAGCTCGCGACGTCGCCGGGTCGAGCCCGCCCCGGAGGTCCCGGCCAGCTCGGTGAGCAGCTCGTCGACCTGCGCGACGGTGAGCGCGGGCTCCGCAGCCGGGGCACGGGCCAGGGCCGAGAGGGTGCGCCAGCCGGTGCCGATCCGCCCCTGCCGGGGCTCGCCCGCGAGCCAGGCCGTGGCCGGCGCGACCTCCGCCGGCCCGGCGAGGGTCAGCAACGCGGCGAGCGCGACCGTCTTCTCCTTGCGGGAGCGGGTGGCGCCGACCGCGGCCGAGGTCCGGACCACGTCGTGGAGCAGCACGGTCCGCATTAGACCAGCGCCCACCGACATTCCGCGCGCCGCCGGACCGCCCCCCCGCCCGGCCCGGCGGCCGCGGACGCGGTCAGCCCATCGACTTCTGGCCGTCGATCGTCTCGCGCAGGATGTCCGCGTGCCCGGCGTGCTGGGCGGTCTCGGCGATGACGTGCACCAGCACCCGCCGCGCCGACCAGCCCTCGCCCGGCTCGAACCACGGCGCCTCCGGCAGCGGGTGCGCGACGTCGAGCGAGGGCAGCTCCGCGACGATCCGCTCCGTCTCGGCGGCGATCGCCTCGTACTCGGCGAGGAGCCCCTCGAGGGTCTCGCCCGGCAGCATCCGGAAGCTCGCCGCGTGCTCGGCGTAGGAGTTCTCGTGCATCGCCATCGCCGCGGTGCCCTCCACCACGAACCGCAGCCAGCCGCGCTCGCCGTGGGCCACGTGCTTGATCAGCCCGCCGAGGCACAGCTCGCTCGCGGTCGGGGTGGCCGCGGCCTGCTCGTCAGTCAGGCCCCGGACGGTGTGGCGGAACAGGAACCGGTGCTTGGCCAGCGCCCCGAGCAGCTCGGCCTTCTCGCCGGTCAGGGTCGGGGTCTCGGTGGTGGTCATGCCGTCCGCCTCTCGTCGTCTCCTGCTGACGAGAACCACGCTACGGACCACTCCGGCCAGATCCTGTCCGCAATTCGGGGCCGCCCGGGATAGTTCCGGACGGCCCCGTGAGCCCGGGTCAGACGACTGCGCGGCCGGTCATCGCCTGCACGTGCATCTCGTCGTAGGCGACCTCCTGCTCGCGGCGCGGCCGGCTGAGCACCGTGCCCAGCCAGCAGCCCAGGAAGCCGATCGGCACCGACACGAGGGTGGGATAGGACAGCGGGTAGAGCGCCGCCGTGCCCATCACGCCCGGCCCGACCAGCACCAGGACGACCGAGCTGACCAGGCCGGCCACCACGCCGACGATCACACCGGTCGTGTTGAGCCGCCGCCAGAACAGCAGCAGCACGAGCACCGGCACGTTGGCGCTGGCCGCGACCACGACCGCCATCAACGCCAGGAGCGCGATGTTGGTGTTCTGCGCGCCGAGGGCCAGCACGATCGACACGGCCGCGATCGCGACGGCGGCGATCCGGCCGGCCTTGACCTGCTCGGCGTCCGAGGCCTTCCCCTTCCGGATCAGCGAGCTGTAGATGTCGTGCGCGACCGCACCCGACCCCGCGATCACCAGGCCGGCGACGACCGCGAGGATCGTCGCGAACGCCACCGCCGAGATCAGGGCGAAGAGGACCGGGCCGCCGAGCATCTCGGCCAGCTGCGGCGCGGCCAGGTTGCCGGCCTTGTTCGCCGCCGCGACCTGGGCCTGACCGACGATCGCCGCCGCGCCGTAGCCGATGAACGGCATCGCGAGGAACGCCAGCCCGAGGATCCACAGCGCGACGCTCATCGACTTCCGGGCGACCTTGGCGTCGGGCACGGTGAAGAACCGGATGAGGATGTGCGGTAGCGCCGCGGTGCCGAGCACCTGCGCGATCGCGACGGACAGCAGGTCCAGCCCGGGGACGACGCCGGTGGCGCGGGCGAACAGGTCGGTCGGCGAGGCCTCGGAGACCGCCTGGAACAGCGCCATCGGGTTCCACCCGAAGCGGGCGAGCACCAGCACCACCAGCACGGCCAGCGCCGCGAGCAGCATGACGGCCTTGACGATCTGGATCCAGGTCGTGGCCAGCATCCCGCCGACGGTGATGTAGACCGCCATCAGCACCCCCACGACGATCACCGCGACCCAGTACGGCACGTCGATCAGCAGGCTGATGAGCACGCCCGCGCCGACCAGCTGGGCGATCATGTAGAAGACCGTGACGACGAGGGTGTTGACCGCCATCACCGCACGCACGCCCTTCGAGCGGAAGCGGCTCGAGAGCACGTCGGCGATCGTGTAGCGACCGAGGTTCCGCAGCGGTTCGGCCACCAGCAGCAGCACCAGCAGGAACGCGACGAGCCCGCCCGCGACCAGGTAGAAGCCGTAGACGCCCTGCAGCGCGAGGATGCCCGCCACGCCGAGGAAGGTGGAGGCGGAGAGCAGGTCGCCGCAGATCGCGAGGCCGTTCTGCCAGCCGGTGATCTGCCCGCCCGCGACGTAGTGGGATCCCGCGTCGCGGTTGCGCTTGCCCGCCCAGGCCGTGATGACCAGGGTCAGCGCGATGACCGCGACGAAGATCCCGATCGTGATCGGGTCGGCGCTCATCGGTGCAGTCCCTTCTCGGCGGTCGGGGCGGTCGTCCGGGTCTCGATCCCCGACTCGGACACCGCCCGGTCGGCCAGCTCGTCCCACCGCGCGGCCCGGCGGGTGTAGAGCCCGCAGAGCAGCCAGACGAGCGGGAAGATCAGCGCGGTGAGGACGAAGGTCCAGCTCAGCTGACCGGCGGCCTTGCCGTTGAGCACGGGGGTGAAGCCGGACAGCACGATCACGAGCAGGTAGGCGCCGAAGCCGAGGGCCGCGGCGGGGATCGCGAAGCGGTTGCGGCTGCGGACGAGCTCGGTGAACGCCGGGGTGGCCACGACGGCGGCCGCGCCCGGTGGCGCGTCGGGAGCCGGGGCGGCCGGCTCGGTGGGATCGGTCTCGACGGAATCGGACACGGGTGCCTCTCCTACTTCCTCGTAGGTGATCGAGCGGGGCGGGTCAGCGCCGGAACCGCTCCCGGAGGACGTGCTTCTGGATCTTGCCGACGGCCGTGCGGGGGAACTCGTCGACGAAGTGGACCTGCTTGGGGGTGTTGTAGCCGGCCAGGTTCGCCTTCACGAACGCCGTGAGCTCCTCGGCGAGGGCCTCCGACGGTTCGCCGGTCGGCACCACGATCGCCACGACCTGCTCCTCGTAGACCGGGTCGGGCAGCCCGATCACGGCCGCGTCGGCGACGCCCGGGTGCCTGCCCAGGCAGTCCTCGACCTCCTTCGACCAGACGTTCTGGCCGCCGGAGCGGATCATGTCCTTCTTGCGGTCGACGATGGTGAGGAACCCGTCGGCGTCGGCGACGGCGATGTCCCCGGTGTGCAGCCGGTCGCCGGCCAGCGCCGCCTTCGACGCCTCCTCGTTGCGCCAGTACCCGCTCATCCGCGGGCCCCGGACGCAGATCTCGCCGGGCTCGCCCGGCGGGACCTCGTTGCCGTCGTCGTCGAGGAGGGCGACGTCGACGCCGGGCATCGCGCGCCCGATCGACCCCCACCGCTCGAACACGTCCTCCGGCGGGCACCAGGTCACGAACGGGCCGGCCTCGGTCAGCCCGTAGGTGTGCGCGAACCGCACCTTCCCCTCGCGGGCGCCGAACGCGTCGGCGGTGCGGTCCATGATCCCGCTCGGGTCGTAGGCGCCGTAGTACAACAGCCGCACGGACGAGGTGTCGGTGTCCGGGAAGGACGGGTGCGTGATCAGCGCGTGCAGCATCGTCGGCACGCCGAGGATCACCGAGACCCGGTGCCGCGGCAGCAGGTCGAGCACCACGTCCGGATCGAACTCGCGCAGCAGGATCACGGTCGCCCCCATGAGCAGGAAGGGCTTCATGTGGTCCCAGTTGCCCACGTGGAAGGGCGGGAAGTAGTTCATGAAGACGTCGCGGTCGTGCGCCCGCAGCGTCGCGGCCATCGCCAGCCCGTCGTCGACGGTCCGGCGGTGGGAGAGCATGGCGCCCTTGGGCTTCCCGGTGGTCCCCGAGGTGTAGAGGATCATGTGCGGGTCGCGCTCGTCGACCGTCACGGGCGGCACGTCGACCGCGGCGGCGCTGAAGGCCTCCCAGTCGGCGCGGTCGCCCTCGGGGCCCGGGATGCGCAGCACCGGCAGGTCCGGGTGCGCGGCGCGGGCCTCCTGGGACACCTCGTCGTACTGCGCCTCGACGAACCAGAGCGCCGGCTCGGAGTCGCCGATCGTGTAGGCGTGCTCGGCGCCGCGGTGCCAGAAGTTGAGCGGCACCAGGATCGCGCCGATCGAGGCGGTCGCGAAGTAGAGCTGGACGTACTCCAGGCTGTTCTTCGCCAGCACGGCGACCCGGTCGCCGTAGCCGATGCCACGGGCGGTGAGCGCCCCGGCGGTCTCCTCGACGAGCTCCTGCAGGGCGGCGTAGGTGACCTCGCGGCCGTCGACGACGAGGGCCACGGACCCGCCGCGGGCGCGGGCGTTGTTCCGGATGATGTCGGAGACGAGCAACGTCAGGCCCTCCCCAGCAGCCGCAGCGCGTTGCCGCCCAGCCACTTGTCCATGACGTCGTCCTTCAGCGGGAGCCCCCGGACCTCGGCGACGAGGTCGGCCGGCGGGACGCCGAGCAGGGTCCACGTGGAGGCGAAGAGGACCTTGTCGGCGAGCTGGCGGTTGCCGAACTGCAGGAGCGGCTCCCAGCCCGAGTTCGGCCGGGTGAAGGTGCGCGGGCGGTGGGCCGAGAGGTCGACGTAGACGTTCTCGTGCCGCCAGGTCACCATCATCATGTCCTCGACCCACGGCCACGCCGCGTGCAGCGCGACCACCTTGAGGTCGGGGAACGCGGTCGCGACGGCGTCGACGTAGCGCGGGTGCCCCACGTCGTAGGCGGCGTCGAGGGACCAGTTGATCCCGGTGTGCAGCAGGACCGGCACGCCGAGCGCCTCGCACCGGCCGTAGACGCGGGCCATCCGCGGGTCGTCCGGCAGGAGCTGCTGCTTGAACGGGGACAGCACCACCCCGGAGAGCCCGAGGTCGACCGCCTCGTCGACGGTCCGGGCCGCGTCGAGCTCCCACGGGTCCACCCCGCCGAAGCCGACGACCTTGTCGGAGTGCCGCTTCACGAAGTCCGCGACCACGCCGTTGTCCGCCGTGGGCACGCCCAGCCGGGAGCCGAAGGACTCGGTGTAGACGCCGGCGAGCCCGATGCCGCCGTCGTCGAGCATCCGGAGGAAGTCCTCCTCGGACGGGACCCGCTCGCGCGCGGCCTCCCGCGCGGCGGCCCACCGCGCGGTGACCTCGGCGTGCGTGCGGGCGGGCTTGAGGGTGCCGCCGAAGTGCTCGGCGTAGCCGCGCAGCCGGCCGTGCGTCACGGCCTCGGAGAGGGTGAACGCGTCCTCGTCGGGCACGGCGCCCGCCAGGAAGTCGACGATCATCGGGTGCCCTTCAGGATCTCGTCGGTGGACGCGGGTCGCTGCGCGGTGAACCGCGGCCGGCGGCCCTCGAGCGCCGCCGCCGCGCCCTCGGCGTAGTCCGGCCCGCGGAAGGTCGCGAACGCCGCGGCCTGCTCCTCGGCGTCGTAGGCCCGGCTGGGCCCGTCGCCGGCGAGGCCGTAGCAGCGGTGGATGCCCAGCTTGGTGAGCGGCAGGGCGTAGGCGGAGTACCCGGCGTAGCGCCGCGCCGCCTTCTCGACCTCGGTCGCCAGGTCGTCCGTCACCGTGGTGACCAGGCCCAGCTCGAGCGCCTCCGCCGCGGGCACCAGCCGCCCGCCGTAGATCAGCTCCTTGGCCTTGCCGATGCCCACGTACGCGGTCAGCCGCTGCGCGGGGGAGACGAAGCCGACCTTCATCTCCGGCAGCCCGATCCGGACGTCGGCGGCGCAGATCCGGAAGTCGCAGGCCAGCGCGAGCTCGGTCGCGTTGCCGACGCAGGGCCCGGCGAGCGCCGCGACGGTGATCAGCGGCAGGTCCTCCACCTCGGCGAACAGCGCGTACTCGGTGGCGATGTAGTGCCTGTACTCCTCGTCGTCGAGCGACCCGAGGTAGCCGAGGTCGGCGCCGCCGGAGAAGACGGTGTCCCTGCCGGTGACCACCAGGACGCGCACGGCGCGGTCCGCGGCGACCTCGGCCACCTTCTCGCGCAGCGCCTCCAGGGTGTCGACCGTGAAGACGTTCATCGGGTGGTCGCTCGCGAACCTCAGCGTCGCGATCGTGCCGTCGGGGTTCCGGTCGAGCGTGACGGTCATCGGACTCCTTTCCCTGTCTCACGGGGGCCGTGGACGGCCCCCTCGTCGAAGAGGGCCGTGACCGCCGCGTCGTCGAGGCCGAGCACGTCGGTGAGGACCTCGGCGGTGTCGGCGGCGATCGGTCCGGTGGGTCGTCCCGGGCGCACCTCGGCGCCCGAGAAGCGGTAGGGGGCGGTCTGCAGGAGGACCTCGCCGTGGCCGGGCTGGCGCACGGGGCTGAGCGTGCCGCGGGCGACGAGGTGCGGGTCGGCGAGGTTCTCCCGGACGTCGCGGACCCGCGCGGCGGACAGACCGTGCGCCACGAGGTGCTCGACCAGGGCGTCGGCCGTCGGCCAGGTGGCGGCCCACGCCTCGATCCGGTCGTAGAGCGGCCCGGGGTCCGCGACGCGGGCCTCGACCGTGCCGTAGGAGTCGAGCAGCTCCGGCGCGTCCATGGCCTTCGCCAGGCGGGCGAAGAAGACGTCGCCGCTCATGCCGTAGGCGAGGTGGGTGCCGTCCGCGCAGGTGGCGACGCCGGAGGGAACGCTGGTGGTGTGCCGGTTCCCGTACTTGCCGCGCACCGCCTCGCCGTCCGTGAAGGCGCCCGCCGCCGGCTGCTGGTCGATCATCGCGAACAGCGCGTCGAAGGCGGAGATGTCGACGTGCGTGCCCTCGCCGGTGTTCCTCCGGTGGTGCAGGGCGGCGCCGATGCCGGCGAGCGCGTGCACCGCGGAGTTGACGTCGGCGAGCGCGGTGCCGAAGTGCATCGGCGGGCCGCCCTCCTCGCCGGTCAGCGACATCAGGCCCGAGTAGGCCTCGGCCACCAGCCCGAAGCCGGACAGGTGGGAGTACGGGCCGGTCGCACCGAAGGTCGACAGCGAGCAGAGGATCGTGGTGGCGTCGCGGGCGTGCAGGACCTCCCAGCCGAGTCCGAGCCGGGCCAGCACGCCCGGCGCGAAGTTCTCGACGACGACGTCGGCCCAGTCCGCGAGCCGCAGCGCCAGGTCGAGCCCGCGCGGGTCCTTGAGGTTCAGCCCGATCGACCGCTTGCCGGTGTTGTACTGCGCGTACGCGCTGGAGACGTGGTCCTCCGGGTCGCCGACCGCCACCGGCAGCGCCCGCATCAGGTCGCCGGTCGGCTGCTCGACGCGGACGACGTCCGCGCCCATGTCGGCGAGCAGGCGGGTGCAGAACGGCCCTGCGATCACATGGCTCAGGTCGAAGACCCTGAGCCCGGCGTAGGGACCGGCCATGGGACACGCACCTCCGTCGGTGCCGGCGTCCGGCCCATCGCCGAACGCTCGTTCAGCGCACGGTAGGACTACTCACCTGCTTCGTCAACCGTGCTTTGAACGCTCGTTCAGAGCGGCTAGGGTGGTGGCATGGTCAGCGCCGAGAAGCCGGCCGCGCCCGCCGGAGCGCGTCGGGGCAGCCCCGGGGAGGGGCTGCCGCCCACCACGCTCGTGCTGCCGGGCGACGAGCCCACGGCGGCCGCGCTCATCGCCGCCGCCGTCGAGGTGATGGCGGTGCACGGCTACCACGGCACCTCGGTGCGGGACATCGCCGCGGCCGCCGGGACCAGTCCGGCGGTGCTCTACCACCACTTCACCTCGAAGCACGGCCTGCTGGCCACGATGCTCGACCGCGGCATGGACGTGCTGATCTCCGCCACCGAGGAGCAGCTCGACCTCGCCGGCGAGGACCCGGCCGAGCGGCTGCGCGCGGTCGTCGGGGCGCACGTGCGGGTGCACCTGGAGTCCCAGCGGGAGAGCCTGCTCGGCAACAGCGAGCTGCGTTCCCTCGAACCCGGGGCCCGGCGGCTGGTGGTGGCGAAGCGCGACGTCCAGCAGCGGATCTTCGACCGGGTGGTGCGGGACGGGGTGCGCCGTGGGGTCTTCGGGGCGGAGCACCCCGACGACGCCGCGCGGTTCGTCAGCGCGGCCTGCACGAGCACCGCGGCCTGGTACCGGCCCGGCGGCCCGCTCACCCCCGAGGAGATCGTGGTCCGCTACCGGGAGATCGCGCTCGACACCGTGCGGTACCGGCGATGACGGCCGTCGTCCCGGACTCGCCGGCCGCCGCCCTCGAACGGGTGGTGGGCGGCCCGGTCACGGACCTGCGCCGGCTGTCCGCCGGGGCGAGCCGCGAGACCTGGTCCTTCGACGCCGGCGGGCGCGGCCTGATCCTGCGTCGCGACCCGCCGGAGGCCCCGGATCCCGAGGGCATGGCCCGCGAGGCCGAGTGCTTCCGCGCGGCCGCCCGGGCGGGCGTGCCGATCCCCGAGCTGCTGGCCGCGGGCGACGGGACGGACGGCGTCGGGAGCCCGTACCTGCTGATGGAGCGGCTCGCGGGGGAGACCCTGCCGCCCCGGCTGCTGCGTTCCGAGCGGTGGGCCGCCGTCCGGCCGCGGCTGGCGCGGCAGTTCGGCGAGATCCTCGGCCGCATCCACGCGATCGACCCGGCGGAGGCGCCCCGCCTGGAGCACCACGCCGATCCGCTCGCCCTGCTGCGGGAGAGCCACGCCGCGTTCGGCGAGCCGCGGCCGGCGATGGAGCTGGTGTTCCGCCGGCTCGCGGAGACGCGCCCCGACCCGGTGCCGCCGGCCCTGGTGCACGGCGACTTCCGCAACGGCAACCTGCTGATCGACGACACCGGCGTCCGCGCCGTGCTCGACTGGGAGCTCGCGCACGTCGGCGACCCGCGCGAGGACCTCGGCTGGGTGTGCGCGCGGGCCTGGCGGTTCGGCGCGGCCCCCGAGGTCGGCGGCTTCGGCTCCCGCGAGGAGCTCCTCGCGGGGTACGAGTCCGTCACCGGCGTCCGCCCCGATCCGGAGGAGGCCCGGTGGTGGGAGACGTTCGCCTGCGCCCGCTGGGCGGTGATCTGCCGGATCCAGGCCGAGCGGCACCTCGGCGGCACCGAGCGGTCCGTGGAGATGGCGGTGCTGGGGCGGCGGATCGCCGAGGCCGAGCACGACGCCCTGCTGGCGCTCGGCCTCACCGAGCCCGAGGTCGTCACCGACCCGATCGACGAGCCGGCGGTCGTCGAGGAACCGGTCGTGCACGACCGGCCGTCCGTCGACGAGCTGCTGGAGGCCGTCACCGGGTTCCTGCGCGAGGAGCTGGCGCCGCCCGACCCGCGCACGGCCTACCTCGCCAAGGTGGCCGCCAACGCCCTCACCATCGCCCGCCGCGAGCTGCGGCTCGGGCCGGCGCAGCGGGCGGAGCACCGCGCCCGGCTGCACGCGCTCGGGTGCGCGGACGACGGCGAGCTGGCCGCCCGGATCCGCGACGGCGCGCTGCCCGCCGACGGCCCCGACGTCGTCGCCGCGGTGCGCGCCTCGGTCACCGCACAGGTCGCCGTGGCCAGTCCGCGGTACCTGGCGCCCCCGCCCCCGACCTGACATGTTCGACGACGAACGCGACGACAGGAGACATGCATGCGCGCAGCACGGGTGACCCGCACGGACGGGCCGCAGGCGCTGGAGATCGGCGAGGTGCCGGACCCGGTCGCCGGGCCGGGCGAGGTGCTGATCGAGGTCAAGGCGGCCGGGGTCAACTTCCCGGACCTGCTGCTCACGCAGGACAAGTACCAGTACAAGCCGGAGCTGCCCTTCACCCTCGGCGGCGAGCTGGCGGGCGTGGTCCGCGAGGCGCCGGAGGGCTCGGAGTTCTCGCCGGGTGACCGGGTCGCCGCGAGCACCTCGACCGGCGCGTTCGCGGAGCTGGCCACGGCCCCGGTGCTCAGCGTGTTCCCGCTGCCGGACAACGTGGGCTTCGCCGCGGGCGCCTGCCTGCCGATGAACTACCTGACGATGACCTTCGCGCTGATCACCCGCGGCCAGCTCCAGAAGGGCGAGACCGTGCTGGTGCACGGCGCGGCCGGCGGCATCGGCACCGCGACCGTCCAGCTCGCGAAGGCCCTGGGCGCCCGGGTGATCTCCGTCGTCTCCACCGAGGAGAAGGCGGAGTTCGTGAAGTCCGTCGGATCGGACGAGGCGGTGCTCGCGGACGGGTTCAAGGACGCCGTCAAGGAGCTGACCGGCGGCACCGGCGTGGACATGGTCGTCGACCCGGTCGGCGGCGACCGGTTCACCGACTCGCTGCGCTCGCTCGCCCCGCTCGGCCGGCTGCTGGTCATCGGCTTCACCGCGGGCGAGATCCCCACGGTCAAGGTGAACCGGCTGCTGCTCAACAACATCGACGTCCGCGGCGTCGGCTGGGGCGCCTACGCCTCGCCGCGCGAGGGCTACACCCGCGCGGAGTGGGAGAAGCTGATCCCGTACCTGGAGTCCGGGATCGTCGACCCGCCGATCGCCGGGACCTACCCGCTGGAGAAGGCGGGCGAGGCCGTCGCGCTGCTGGGTGAGCGCGGCGTGCTGGGCAAGGCGGTCGTCGAGCCCTAGTGATTGCGGTCGGTATCCGGCCGCAATGGCCGGATACTGACCCTGTGACCTCACCCAGCTCGCGGACGCTGCGGCTGCTCTCGCTCCTGCAGACCCACCGGTACTGGCCGGGGCCGGAGCTGGCGTCCCGGCTGGAGGTGTCCGTGCGGACCCTGCGCCGGGACGTCGACCGGCTCCGCGAGCTCGGCTACCCGGTCATGGCGACCCGCGGCGTCGA